>CAZKYJ010000001.1:0-38357 GCA_964556355.1 uncultured Verrucomicrobiales bacterium
AGGCGAGCGGCTCCACCCTCAGCCGGAAAAGCACCGCGATCCCGAATACGATCCCGCAGAGGTGGGCCGCGAGACAGTAAGGGCAGAACGCCCGCTCGACGACAAAGAGCAGCCCGAGGAACCACGCCGCGGCCAGCAGTGCCGCCAAGGCCGCCACCCGCAGCCCCACCGTGGCAACCGCCGGCTTCGCCCGGAACACCGCCGGCAGCATGAGCACAAGGGCGCCCGCGTAAAGCGCCGCCGCCAGCGCCGTGACGGGCACCACGAACCATTGCGACCACCGCCCGCCTAGCACCTGCGCGCAGCCTCCCGCTCCGCCACAGCCGACGATCGAAGAAATCTGGCCGGTCGCCTTTTGGTAGATGAGGAAAATCGAGATCCCAAGCGCGATCAGCGCGGCCGCGCGGGCGGGCCAGAGGGGGGGGACGGTCGGTCGGTCGGCGGGGGTGCTCATCACCCCACCGCTACCGCGATTCCCGGGAGACGGAAAGCGGGATTTCAGTCAGACGACCAGCCAGGTCCACAGGATGCAGACCACCGGTGCGACCGCCGCCATGAGGAGCCCGCCCGGGAGGAAATCCCGCGTCGCCAACTGGCCGGACGAGAACGCGACCGCGTTCGGCGGCGTCGATACCGGGAGGAGGAGCGCGGCCGAGCACGAAAGGGCGACCGGGGCGAGCAAGGCGAGGGAGTCGCCGCCGTCGGACAAGCCTACGGCGATGGGCAACAGGATGCTCGCCGTGGCCGTGTTGCTTACGAAATTGGACATCAGTACGGCGACGTAGCAGAAGGCCACCGTGACCGCCCAAGTCGGCCACGTCGTCGGGATGAGGCTGGAGAGCCACTCGGAGAGCCCGGTTGACTCCACGCCATAGCCCAGCGCCAGCCCGCCCGTCAGCAGCAGGAGGACGTCCCACGGCAGCCGCCGGATCTCGTTGAACGTCATCACCCCGGTCACCGATAGCAACGCGGTCGCAAAAAAGGCGACTTCCGGCGGAGTGATCCCATGCCATGCCTCGGTCATCCACAGCGCGATGACGGCGGCGCCGGTGGCGCCCACCAGGAACCGTTGCCGCGTTCGCTCGGGCGTCCCCGGCCCGCCGGATCCCTTGAGATCGAGTCCCGCGAGGAGGTCGTCGGACGCCGGAAACCGCCTGACCAGCGAGATCCATGCGATGCCCCCGAGCGCCAGGGCGGGTGGGATGCCGATCCCCATCCAGCGGAGGAACGACACGCCGTCCCCGTCCGGGAGCGCCCCGGCGGCGATGGCGTTGGGTGGTGTCCCGATGAGCGTGCCCATCCCGCCGATGCTCGCCGCCATGGCCACTCCCAGCGGGAGTGCGCGGGCGAACGGGGTCCCGCTGGGGAGTCCCGTGACCACTGGGGAGAGGATGGCCAGCATCATGGCGGCGGTCGCGGTGTTGGAGAGCACCATGCTGAGAAAAAACGTCGCTGCCATGACCCCGAGCAGCAACCAGCGCGGGCGTTTGCCGAAGGCGCCTACCACCCGGCGGGCCAGCGACCGGTCGAGCCCGGTGGCCACCGCCGCCTGCGCCAGGACGAAGCCCCCCAAGAAGAGCCAGATGAGCGGCGACGACCACGGCGCGAGGTAGTCCAGCCAGGCCTTCTCCTCCTGCCCCTCCGCATGGCCGAGCAGCGCCATCTCCAACGCGATGACGAGCAGCCCGACGGAGAACGCGGGGAGCGCTTCGGTCATCCAAAGCGCCGCCGCGAGGACGAGGATCCCCAACATGCGGACGGCGAGCGGGTCGAGATCGTCGTACCAACCCCATCCCGCGATGCCCGGGATCACGGCCGCCGCAAGCGCGAGCGCCGCACAAGCGATCGTCTTGGTCAGGGCGAGCGGTACCGAGAACCGGTGCCTTCCGAGCAGTCGCTTGCCCTGGGCACGCGTTTCGCCACCCCGGAAGTCCGGGTTGGGATCCCGGCTCCCCTCGTCGGGCCGGGGCGCCTCTTGGAATGGGTCTTCGGGCATCGGTCCGCTCAGGCGACGTAGCGCCGGGCCAGCACCCGAAATCCCTCGACCTGAGCTCGTTCCCAGGCGGGGTCGCGGGCGAGTTCCTGCGCCATGATTCTGGCAACCTGGGGAGCACGTTCCATGCTCGCCCGGGCATCAAGAATCAGCGCTCGGCTCCGCCGGGTTAGAACATCTTCTACCGTGCGGGCATATTCGTGACGCACCGCGTGAACGATCTGCGCGTCGGAGAGGTCGGTGGGGGCGGCGACCGCCCGGATGGGAAGGCTGGCTGTCGGACACTCGCGCGGTGGTAGACCGCCAACCACCACCGCCTGATCAACCACGTCCTCCGCCATGTGCCGGTAGGTCGTCCACTTGCCGCCGGCGATGGTCACGAGTCCCGAGCCCGCCGTGACGATCGTGTGGTCGCGGGAAATGGCGGACGTTCGGCCGCCCGACCCGGGCGGGCTGACCAAGGGGCGAAGCCCGGCGAAGACCGAAAGAATGTCCCCGCGCCCCGGCACGGCACGCAGGTAGGGTGCCGCCGTCTCCAAGATGTAGCCGATCTCCGCGTCCGTCGGGCGGGGGTCGAGTTCGGGTGCGTCGGCGGCCACGTCGGTCGTGCCCAGCAGCACGCGCCCGTGCCATGGTACCGCGAACAGAATCCGGCCGTCGGGGGTCGAGGGCACCATGATCGCCGAGCGCCCGCCGATGAACCGCTCGGGAAGCACGAGGTGAGATCCCCGGCTCACCGACAGCATGGGCTCCGCCGCCGGGTCGTCGAGCCGTCGGAGCCGGTCGGTGAAGATCCCCGTCGCGTTGATGACCACTTTTGCCCGACACTCGAACGTGTTGCCGGATTCCCTATCCTCCGCCGCAAGCCCCGCGATCCGCCCGGCGGAATTCTTCAGCAACTTCGTGACCCGGACGTGGTTCAGTACCGTCGCCCCGTGGTCGGCTGCGGTGAGCGCGAGGCCGACCGCCAGCCGCGCGTCGTCAAACTGCCCGTCCGCGTAGGCAACCCCGCCGCGAAGGCCATCGGGGTTGGCGTTGGGGAGCCGCGCTAGGGTCTCATCCTTGTCCAGCAGACGCGCCGGCGTCAGCCCGAGATCCCGCGCCAAGGCATCGTAAAGTTTGAGGCCTGTAAAGTAGTAGGGTTTCTCCCACCACCGGTAGGCCGGGATGACGAACTCCAGTTCGTGGCAGACGTGGGGCGCATTGCGCAGCAGCCGCCCCCGCTCGCGAAGGGCGTCCAGCACGAGCGGCACGTCACCCTGCCGCAGGTAGCGCACGCCCCCGTGGACCAGCTTCGTGCTCCGGCTCGAGGTCGCGTTCGCGAAATCGTTCGCCTCGAGCAGCAGCGTTCGGTAGCCGCGTGCGGCGGCGTCCACCGCTGCCCCCAGCCCGGTCGCACCACCCCCGACCACCAAGATATCGAACGGGGTCTCGGCGGCGGCTGCGAGCGCCTGGTCGCGGGTGGTCATGGCGCGACTATGGCAGCGAATCGCCCGAAGTGGAACCGCTGCCCGCCGCCCGACCGCGCCGCAACGACCACTGCAGGCTGCTCAACTTGGACAGCGATCACTCCTCCACCGAGAATATGGCGCGCGCTACGCTTTCCCCATCGCTGACTTCGAGGCGGTGCTCGCCGGGAACGAGGGGCCAGGCGGAAGCGGAAAGGGGAGTCCCGTTGACCGACCACGACAATGCTTCCCCTTGTCCTCCGACCGCCAAGAGGTCGATCTTCTGCCGGTCGCGGGCCAGGTGCGGGTCGATGAGGAAGCGCGAACCGTCGCGGGGCATGAGGATCTGTAGTTCGCCTTCGCCGTCGACGGTGGCGCCGAGGTAGTTATGGCTGCTGCCGCACCAGAGTGCGTAGTCGGGGGGGAGGACGAGCCTGTCTCCGTGGTAGAAATCATCGGCGCTGCCGACGGGGCCGGTGCCTTCGAGGAACCACTCGGAGACAGGGTGCGGGCTGGCAGCGGTCGGGACCGCTCCGGTCACCGCGCAGATCGGTAGGGAGGTCAGAGATCCCGACTCCTCCGGGGCAGGGACGTCCGGGTCCCCGCCGAGAATGCCGATGACGATGTCCCGCCAGAGGGGTGCGGGGCCGGTGACGGAGGCGAGCTCGCGCATGGGGGCACCCGAGAAATTGCCGACCCATACCCCCACGCAGTGGGTGCCGGTCGCGCCGATCGTCCAGGCGTCGCGGAAGCCCGAACTCGTGCCGGTCTTGCACGGGATCCGGCGTGATTCGAAAGCCAGCGGCGTGAACGGGCCGAACGACTTCCGCCGCGCGTCGTTGTCGCTGAGGATGTCGGCCACGATGGCGGCGGCCTCGGGCGAGGCGATGACGCGGTGGGTGGGTGTGTCCGCCGGGGTGAAGCTGGGAAGCGTCAGGGTTCCCCCGCGGGCGAAGACGCCGAAGGCGGCGGTGACGTCGAGGAGGCGGACCTCGGCGTTGCCGAGGATGAGGCCCGCACCGTAGGCATCGAGCCCCCGGGGCGTCCGGATGCCGGCGGAGTCGAGGAAGGCGAGGGCGTTGCCGGCACCGAGCCGGGAGAGTGCGACGACGGCGGGGACATTGAGCGAGTTGGCCAGGGCCTCGCGCACGCGCACCGGGCCCCAGTAGCGCTGGTCGTAGTTTTTGGGATCGTAGTCCGGGTACTCCGCGCGGATGGCGTCGGGCGTGTCGGGAAGGAGGGTGGCGGCGGTGAGCAGGTGGCGGTCGATCGCGCTCAGGTAGACAAACGGCTTCAAGATCGAGCCGGACGAGCGCGTCAGAGTCACGCCGTCGATCTCGCCGTGCCGCCCTCCCCAGCCGCCGGAGCCGACCCAGGCGCGCACCGCCCCCGAGCCGTGATCGAGGATGACGGCGGCGGCGTCGTGCGCCCCGTGACGGGCGAGCCGCCGGAGGTGCACGGCGACCGTCGATTCCAGCCTCGACTGGAGATCGAGGTCGAGGGTGGTCTGGATGGGGCCCCCGAGCCCGCCGGCTTGCTGGCGGAGGTGGGAAACGAAATGGGGCGCTTTCCAAACTGCGGGTTTCCGGGGCAAGACGGTGGGTGTTTGGGTGACCCATTCTGCGAGCTGTTCGTCCGTCACAAGGCCGGCGGCGGCCAGCCTGTCCAAGGAATCGCGGTAGCGGGCGGCGGCGGCCGCCGGGCGGGACCACGGGTTGTAGCGGCTCGGTGCGCGGGGCAGGCCGGCGAGGAAGATCGCTTCCGGGGGGCTGAGGTTGGCGGCGGCTTTGCCGAAGTACTGGCGTGCGGCCGCTTCGACGCCACGGAACCGGTTGCCGTAGGAGATGTGATTGAGGTAGCGCGAGAGGATGGCGTCCTTCGACCACTCGCGCTCCAGGCGGAGGGCGGCGAGGGACTCGCCCAGCTTTGCCAAGAAGCTCCGGCGCCGGGGCGGCGCGGCGTTCTTGACGAGCTGTTGGGTGATGGTCGAGGCGCCGGAGACGATCTCGCCGTGGCGGAAGTTGGCGATCAGGGCACTGCCGATCGCAACGCCATCGATCCCGCTGTGCTCCCAGAAGCGCTGGTCTTCCAGGCCGATGGTCGCGGTGATGAGCCACGGGGCTACCGAGTCCAAGCCGACGGGAAACTGGAGTCGTGCCCCCTCTCCCGGGAGCTCGGCGATGCGATCGCCGTGGCGGTCGAGCAGGATCGGTGTGCCGACGATACCGGCCTGCAGGGAAGCCGGCAGGCGAGCCGTCCGCACCGCGCTCTCGAAGGCGGCCGCGAGGAGGGCAAAACCGGCGGCGAGCGCGATGGACGCGCGCTTCCTCCGGATGAATCTACGGGACGGCGAGGATCTGGACATCGGCGGTGGTCGCGGCAAGGCGCTGGTCGTAGAGGAGGCTCGCCCGGGCGGCGGGCCAGGAAAACGTGCCCCCGGCCACGACTTGGGTGAGCACGCTGTAGGTGCTCTCCCCGGCGGGGAGGGAGGCGAAGGTCAGCCGGATGCGCTGCGCGCCGTAGTCGGCGTGGCCGAGCTTGGCATCGGTCGGTTTGGCCGGGATCGCGAACGCTTTCTGCACCGCGGGCAGGTCGGGGTTGAGCGTCTCCAGCGCGGCGGGAAGCTGTTCCTCGAGAACCACGAAATCGCGCGGCCGGTCGGAGGTGATCCGGTAGTTGAGCATCACGTAGTCGCCGACCTTAAAGGGCGTGCCCGCCGAGCCATCGCGCCCCGGTTCGTTGTGCGAGTAGACCTCTCTCGTCATCGCGAGATCGGCACTGCCGACCGGTTCCGCGATCGCCGCGCGGTAGGTGGCACGAAGGAGCCAGTAGGCGGGGACGTTGGTTCGGAGCCCGGAAGAGAAATCGGCGTTCAGGTTGGCAGCCGGGTGCCGGAGCCAGCCCCGGGTGACGCCGTTGGGCGAGGCCACGTAGTCGTCGCGTCCGACCCCGGCGTCGGCGAGCCTCGCGGGATCCTCGAGCTGGAGGTAGGTGTCCGCCGCCAGGAGGCGCCAGATATTCTCTTGGGCGGTGAGCGGGCGGTCGTCGATGAGGAGGGCTTCGGCCAAGCGGTCGGAGCGGAGGCTTTCGGAGGCGCCGACTTCCTGCGCGTAGAGAGCCCCGAGCGTGAGCAGCCGGATGGCAGCGGCGCGTTGGGGGGTGCCGAGGGTCACGGGATCGAGCCCGTCCGGCAGCGGTGCACCTTCGATCTCTTGGGTGAGGGTTGCCCACTCGGCGTCGGCGAGCACCGGTCCGCGGGGGAGTTCCTCGCCGGCGTCGAGCGCATCAACCTGGGGGATCGCGAGCGCCAAAAAACAACGTCCCTCCAGCCCGAGACTTTCGTCACGGCGGGCGAAGAGCGCGCGGGCGGCGACGTGGAGGTCGCCATTGCTGGGCGAGTAGTAGTAGCGACCCGGCCGCCGTCCCGTGGCGGTGGCGAGCAGGGCGGCCGCCCGGACGAACGGAATCGCCTGGGGCAGATCCCCCGAGCGCGCGCCGATGGAGACGGGATCGTCTCGCCAGTAGGCGAGCTTGGTGAGGAGACGCTCGGACCACACTGACGTGCGAACCGGCGGGCCGGTGTTTCCATCCTCGTCATATCCCATGTCGTCGTCCAAGGGCTCACCACTTTTCGCCAAACTGATCGCCCATGAGACCAACGCGGTGGCCGGATCGTCCGGCTCGTCGCCCCCGGGGAACTGGGGGAGCCAACCGGCGGCTCCGGCCGGGATGATCGATTCTTCGACGAGGTCGGCGGCGACCGCGGCATCCCTGGTCGCCTGGGCGAGTACCCATGAGGGAAGCCCATCGGGGGAACTGTCCCCCGTCGATGCCCACGGGAGGTAGGCGGCCAGGTGGGGTACCAAATACGGGGCGAGTGCCGACGAGGCGAGGTCCGCCATCGCGATCCCCTCGCCCGAGCCGGGGGAAAAGGTCGCGATCTGGGCGAGCCAGCGGGTGCCGGAAACCATGATATCGACCGAGCCGTCCGGTTGTGCGCTCCAGCGGGCGGGCGCGCTGGAGACGTCGTCCCAGGTCGCAGGGGGGGCGAGTTCGCCGGTGGCGATCTCGGTGCGCTCGGTGAAGCGGGGCAAGACGTCGAGTGTGACGGCGGCGCCATCCGAGAGGGCTGCTCCATCGGAGGCGATGGCTTGGAAGACCAGCCGTAGCGTGGTGCCGACGCCCGCCTTACCCACCTTGATCCGTGCGGTTGCGACCTCCGATTCTCCCTGAGCCAGCGCCAGTGCCTGCGAACCGCCATCGACTAGAGTGGCCGCGCCTTCGACCTCGACGGAGAAACGAACCGGCAAGTTCGGGGCCGCCTCCTGGGTGATCTGGCAGCGCAGGATGAGGTCGTCTCCCTCCCGGACGAACTGGGGGAGGAATGGTTCCACGCGCAGGGGATTGCTCACCGGCACCGACGTTTCGCCGGCGCCGATTTGGGTCGATGTCGTGTGGGCGAGCGCGGCGACCCGATAGCTGGTCAGGGAGTCGGGCGCCTCGAACGAGAACGGCGCACGGCCTTGGGCGTCGGTCTGAACCGAGGTGAGCCAGAGCGGTCGGGGGTTCTCGTTCTCCCGGATGATGACGGTGGGGATCAGGGTTTTCTCCCGCCCCGAGCCGAGGATATAGCCCTTTTCGAACTGCGAGAGCACATCCGCCTCGGCGGCGGTCCACTGCTTGCCCAAAGCCGCGTTGGTGATGACCCGGTGGTAGCGCTCGGGGTAGAACGGCTTCGTCGTGTCCGGCAGTTCCCAGTTCCCCAACGAGAGCACCGCATCGTCGATGGCGAAGACGACAACTTCCGCTCCGGCGACCGGCTGCCCTTCCGCCTCCACCAAGACATGCCCGGTCACCGGCTCGCGCACCCGGGATTGCGGGGAGTCGAGCACCGGCGTGACGGCGAGCTCGATGGCGGGATCCCGCACCGCGAGCGGGACGACGGCGAAGCGTTCGGCGGGCGCGCCGCCCGCGCCCGGAGCTCCCATGAGGTGGAGGCGGAGGAAGGCGTTCGGGAAGTAGTCTTTGCGCACCGGCACCTCGATCCGGCCCGAGGTGCCCGGCAGCTGAACGAGCGGGAGGGTTTCCAAGAGATCATCGGTCTCCACCGTGACGCGGATGGCACCGGCGAACGGGGTGCCCACCGCGATCACCGCCGTATCGCCGACCGCCACCCGGTCGTCGACGAGCTCGGCCTCGAAGGAAAAGTCGTTGAGCACCACCATATCCGAGCGCTGGAGCACGCCGGGGAAGGCGGCGCTGACCGGTTGGGCGTGCGGGCTCTCGACAGGTACCGCCACGACCACGTAGTCGCCGGGCGCGCCGCTGGGAAGGACGCCTTCGAAGGGCAGTTCCAGCCGCTCTTTCCATACGCTTTCAAACTCCGGCGCATTCCGGTAGCGCACGACGTTCTCGGAAAGGCGCTCCTGAACCGTGTTGATCGTGCGGCGCACCACTTCGACGTCCGCCTCCGCCCCGGGTGCACCCACTTTGTCCTCGGCGGTGATGGTGGTCAGGCGCACGGGCAGGCCGGTCTCACCGACCGCGCGAGTCTTCGCCTCGAGGGCGAGCGCTCTCTCGGGGAACTGCACCCGCTGCTGGGCGGCGGCGCGCCGGGTCTGACCGGCGACCGTGGTGAGGTCGACCGTCCAAAAGACCTGCGCCCGGTGCGAGCGCCCGAGGTTCGGAAACGGGCATTCACTCCGCAGCGTCACCGTGCCGTCTTCTCCGACGACCGCTTCCCCCCGGTCGGGGTGGGAGGACGGGATGGCGAGCCCCTGGGCCAAGTTTTGTGCCAGGCGTCCGCCGGAGAGGATCTTCATGCTCGCCAGCACACCCTCCATGCCCTGCTTGCTCGCCGGCTCGGAATAGCGGTCGTCAAAGGCGAACTTTCCCCAGTCGATCCACGATCCGCCGAAGTCGCCGATCTCGAACGGGTCGTCCGCGGGCGTGTGGTGCCGGAATCCGCTCTCTTCCGAATGGTATCCATCGCCTCCACCGAGTGAATAGTCGGGGACGAAGGCGGGCAGCCAGTCCTGCATGACCCATTCGGCGGTGTACTTCAGTGTCGCATCGCGGTTGGCGCTGCCGTGAAAGAAAAACGAAGTCACCGTGGCTTCCGCCACCGTGCCGGTGGTCGTCGCGGCTGCCAGATCCATCGAAAACGTCGGGGGACGGAACTCGGCCACGTCCACCGTGAGGGTATGCAACCAACCCCCTTCGCCGTCGGTCAGCGCGAACGAGATCCGGCTCGGAACAAGATTGGCCGGGATCGGCCAGACGAGGCTTCCGCTCCCGGAGGCGTCGATGCCAATCGGCTGCTCTTCCGCGTATTCTTCCCCGACCTCGATCGAGATTCCAAATTCAGTTCCTTCCGCAGGGATGGTGAGCTGATCGCCGATACGTCTGCGCACAACAGCATAAATATGGACATCTTCGCCGGGTTCGTAGAGATCGCCGTTGGTCATGAGGAGTGCATCGTAGCCGTCCCTCTCTCCGATCCCTCCCCAGCGGATGCTGGAAGCGGGGTAGTCGCCCTCTTGGAGACACCGTCCCAGCGCATTCCCCGCGAGGAGAAAGGCCGGTTCTTCACCCTCCCGCCGCAGGACGCCGAACCGCGCCAGCCCCTCGTTATCGGTGGTGGCCTCGTCGAGGAGGCGGCCATCCTCCGCGTAGGCCTGCACCGAAACATCCGCCGCCGCCGTGCCGTCGGCGAGCTGGGAAAGTCGGACGCCTGCTCCCGATTCCTCCCCGGTCGCAATGAAGTTCATGAACCAGTCCGAGAGCGAGATGAGCGAGCGGTTCCCGCAAGGGCGACCATCGACCCCCCGTCCGACCACCTCGAGTAGATAGAGCCCGGCCACCTGACCGCCCGCGTCAGGCTTCCATCGGACGCGCCGGGTCGACTCGTCGTTGCCGGGGGCTGCCGGGAACGAATCGCTGGCCACCGCCCGGAGGCCGAGCGCCGGGATGAGCTCGTCGGTCGCCGCGAACTGTAGGGTGCCGTCGCGCGGGTCGAGCAGGTGGCCGCCCGCATCGCTCAACGCCGGCTCCGCAAACTCCCGGAGACGGACTTTGACCTCCGACACCGACCCGGCGGGCACCTCGGCCAGCGTCCAGGTCAGGGCGCCGGTCCGGCTGTGCGAAACGGCGACGTCGACCCCGGAGGCAAACGGTTGGGCGATGAAATCGGCCGGCATGATGACGCTGGCCCGGCGCTCCGGAATGCTCAGCGGCCATGACTGCGGTCCCGTGGTCGCGATCCCTCCGAGCGACCGGATCCCGTCGTCGACGTTGAGGATGTATTCGGTTCCCTCTTCGAACTCTCCCTCCAGGACGGCGATGCTGTGGTCGGCACGCACCGTCAGCCCGCCGACCGGGGGGGTGATCGTAAAACTCGCCGCGTCGAGTGCCCGGGGGTCGAGGCGGGCATTAAAGAACGCGCGGGCGAAGATCCCGGTTCGGGGTTGGTTGTAGGCACGGGCGAAGACGTTCTCGAACGGGGCACAGTAGCCCGCCGGATAGACGCGCAGGAAGTCCGTATCGTAGTCGCCGGTGGCGGCTCCCAGGCGCTCGACGACCAGCCAGTAGTGGCGTCCGGTCGGTAGGGGCGCCACCGGTTGTACAAAGACGAGACCCTGCGGTTTGCCGGTCTGCCATTCGTCCAAACAGGCGACGACCGGATGGCGCTCGCGCGATTCGGTATCGACGAAGGCGACGCGGCCGGCAATCTCCGAGGGAAACACGTCGCGGCTGAACTGCAGCCGGGCGCGGGGCTGAACGGGAAGGTGCTGGTCGATCGTCAGTACCTGCGTGTCTCGCCGGTCGGCGTTGAAGAGTTTCACCCCGACGATCCCAAAATCCTCGGAGGCGAACTCGGCGCCCCAACCGTCCGGGTTCACGAGATCGCCCGCCCGGTCGACGAGCCCGTCCCGCAGGGTCAGGCGGTAGGCGATCTCTGGGAAGGCGTGCTCGAAGTAGATCATCCCGCGCCGGGGCGAGATCCAGCGGAACTTGAACCCCGGATCCGGTTCCAGGACCACCGGGGGAACAGCGGCCGCCGCTTCCTCGTCCCAGCGGTCGTCCGAGCCGACCATAGCGGGATCGACCATGTCGGTGGGGAAGGTGATGAACCGGTCTTCCCACCACGGGCCGAGCGTCCCGCGGGTCTGCGAGAGCTTGATGTCCGATCCCTCGGACGAAAGTGGGGCGTGGGGGGTTGGATCGACGGATCCGCCACCGGAGTCGGCGGTGTCGGGTGCCCGTTCGCAGCCCGCGGGAGCGAGTGCGATGAGCAGGGCCAGCAGGTGGAGAACGGAGGGCGATTTCATGGGCGGCTCGGCTAAATCTGGTCATCCCCGGTCGCGGAGGCGTCGCGCCGTCTGCTCATCCGTCTCGGCCTCGTTCGTCCGGCCGAGCTTCCGGAGGAATTTGGCGCGAAGCTCGTGGTAGTAGGCGTTCTGCACGGCGGAGATGGCCTGACTGATGGCATTGACCGCGGCCTCGGAATTCCCCAGCCCGAACTCTGCCTGCGCCCGGATCTCAAAATGCTCGATCCAGTTCGGGTTCAGCCCGAACAGCGTCTGCGAGATCTCCAGCGCCTCGGAGAATCTCTCCTGCCCCAGCAGGTGGGTTCCGCGCCAGTAATTCGCCGCGTAGTCGCTCGGGGCGATGGCGAGCGCCGCCTCAGCGTCGGCGAGACCGAAGTTCCACTGGATGAAGTAGTACCAATTCCGGGAGCGATCGACGAGCGTGGCGACCGAGTTCGGGGTGATTTGCGCCACCTTGTCGAGCGTGAGCAACTCCATCAACACGTTCCAATCGCGGTTCACCCATTCTTCGAAGCCGGCATCGGCATAGCTGAACGCGAGGAGGCTCACGACCCGGTTGCCCTCGGGGGCGGGCATGTTCGCCCGCTGGCGGGCGATCGCCCGGAAGAACTCGACGACCGTCGATTTTCCGTTCATGATTTTTCCTGCCTTTTCGATGTCGGCGAGGGCTTGCTCCGGTCGTCCGACCACGAGGAGGACGCGGGCGCGCTCCATCCACGGCTCGGGCGAAGATTTGGCGGATTCTTCGGCCAGTGCCGCCGTCGCGGATTCCAGCTCCCCACGGTGGGCGAGCAGCCGCTGGAGCGGGGGGCCGAGATCGATGACTTCGTCGAGATCCGGGTCGGCATCCCGCGCCTCTTGGTAGTCCTTTTCTGCGAGGTCGAGTTTCAGCAACTCCATGCGTGCCCGCGCCCGGCGGATTTTGGCCACGGCGTTGTCTTCCCAGGACCAGCTGTTATTGACCAGTCGCTCCAGCTCCGCCCATTTTTCGTTCTCCAAATAGTGGCCGGAGACGCGTTGCAGGAGGCCGCGTCGCGTCGTGTCATCGAGATCCGGGGTGAGCAGGTATTTCGTCCACGAGGCAATGGCCTCTTCAGCGTTTCCCTTCTTCCATTGGATCTGCGCCTCCAGGTTGAGCAGCTCGTTCCTCGGAAGCCCGCGCCGCTTCCACTGCGTGAAATAGTCGGCGATCGCGGCCGCGTGCTCCTCCGCGCTGCGCGGGCTGCTCTCGTCGTGCACCGACGCGATCACGAGGGCGCGGAAGGCCTCGGCGTTCTCCGGATCCAGCGCGAGGATTCGCCGGGCGATCTCCGCCACCGCCAGCGCCGGGAACGTGTCCGGCTGCCGCCCTGCCGGACGCTCTTCCCACACGCTCGTCGCGAGTGCGGTCAGGGCTGGGGCAAGCTGTTCCTCCAGGTCGTTGAGTTCGGCATCGCGTGTCACGATGGATTCGACCGCCTCCTCGACCTCCTTCTCCCGCTGCGCATTCCAGACCAACGCGCCCACCACCGCCGCGACCGCCGCCCCGGCCACCACCGACCGCGTCTTGCCCCGCGTCCCTGCCGTGCGGATCGATGTCCTGACAAACTCGCGCTCCAGCTCATCGAGATCATCCGCCTCGGCCGCCAGGGAGCGTGCATCTTTCAACCGTTCGCCGCGGTCCCAGAGGAAGGCCGCCGCCCGCCCCCGTTCCTGCCAATCGGTCGCGCTCGTGGCCGCCGCCGCCCGCAGCGTGAGGAATGCGCGGTTCGCCTCGATCGCTTCGGCCAGCGCCGTCCACTTCCGCAGTAGCGCTTCGTGGGTCACGTAAACGACCCCGCCGTTCCCGTCGCCCGCCGTCCTGGTCAAGAGCCGACCGTCCACCAGCGCATCGACCAGCTTGCCGAGCCCGTCCTTGTCCGCCTGGAATAACGCCAGCGGGGCCGACCGCCGCAGCGCTGGGCTTTCCTTGCCCCGCCCCAGCGTCACCAGCGCCCGCGCCAGCTGTGCCAGCGGGTCGCGCACCGACGGGTTCGCCTCCACGAACATTTGGTAGATCGCCTCCGCACGCTCTTTGACCGCGCCCTCCAGACCGCCCAGCGCGTCGAGCTGCGCGTGCGTCATCACCTGCACCCCATCGACGGACTCGCGGCGGGCGTAGAGTTCCTGCAGGACGAAGCTCAACAAGGGCAACCCGTCAGGAGAGGAGCGCGCGTCCCGCAGGAGCCGCGCTTCCAGCCGGTCGCCCGTCGCCGGATCCTCTTCAAAATAGACCCCCGCCGCCCGTGCCGGCATCCGGATCATCAGGTCGAGATCCGTCTCGGTTGGCGGGAGTAGCGCCACCTGCCCGCCCTGCGCCAGCTCGGCCAGCTCCGGGAGGTCCTCGGTGAAAGTCGCGAGCTGGTCGCTGCGGATCGTCGCCACGATCCAGATGACCCCCGAGCGCGCCAGCAGCGCGAGCACGGCGGCGAACGCTTTGCGCTGATCGTGCGGGAACCGGCGGTCGTCCGAGAAAACCTGCTCCAGCTGGTCGACCAGCAGCACCAGCTTCGTCGGCGGCGGCTGCGGGAGCGCCTCGTGTTCCGCCACCTCTTGCGCCGCCATCCCCAAGGCCTCCGCCATCGGCGCGATGGCACCTTCCGGGTTTTCCAACCACCGTTTGACCAATCTGTCCGCGTCCAGGCCCAGCCGCCGCAGCCCCGGTAAGGCCCCCTCCGCCGTCAGGCTCGCGGCCAGCGCCGGCACCAGGTCGTCGCCCGTGGCTCCCGGCGTCATCGTCGCCACCCGCCAGCATCCCACCCCCTCGATCGCGCAGCTGGTGTGCGTCATCATCGGGATCACCCCCGCCCGCAGCAGCGACGACTTTCCGCTCCCACTGGCGCCGTGCACCAGCGTGAACGTCCGCCCCGCATCCGCCTGCTGGCGCATCGCGGTCAGCACGTCCTCGATCGCCTGCGAACGCCCGAAAAAAATGTCCGCATCGGCGAAGTCGTAGGCCGCCAGCCCCCGGAACGGGTTCTCGCCATGGTAGGTCACCGGCAGCGCCCCCGCCGGCGCCGCCACCCCCGCGCTCTCGATATGCTGGACGATCAGCTTGCGCAGCGGGCGCTCGAGCTTCGTCTCAAACTGCCCCAGCGCGCTGTATTCGTTGATCGCCGCCTTGAAGGTCGAGTCCTCATCGTAGAACCACTTTTGGATAAATGCATTGAGCGCCGCCAGTTGCTCCGCGCGCCGGGCCGCCTCCGCCGGGTCGTTCACCGGCATCGGTACCGCCTGCGTCCGCCGGTAGACCATGATGTCAGGCGCCTTCCGCGCCAGGTACGACTCCACGGCAGTCTCGATCTCGTAAGCCGTGCCCGACGGGTAGGGCTCGCCGTTCCGCCGCTTGAACCGCCGGCTCAGCATCGTCCCCAGCCGCGCCCACAGGATGCACACCACGATATCGAACTCCGCCGTCGGCGGGATATTCTCGGGATCCGCGAAGCTCGCCGTCGCCCGCATCGGCTCGTGCTCCCAAAAGAACGCATCCAGCTTCGCCCGCCCCGCATACTCGAGCCGCAATCGTTCGATGATCCGCTCCGCGCAGATCCTCTCCATCGCCACGTCCCCCGGCGACGAAACAAATATGCGAATTTTCACCATGATATGCCCCGCCAGCCTACCCGGATCGCCCTGCGCCTGTAAACCGAAAACGCCGAACAATCTCGCGTCCCCGCGGCGTGCCGGGGCCGAGCACGCAGGGGTCGCCGTTCTCGGCCCGATGGTAACAGGTGAACCGGGGGAGGGAAGGGATCATCCCTCGCGGCAACCCCGGGAGCGGCGGCCCGGCAGGCGTTCGCGAGTTGCGGGAGCGGTGCCGTCGATCCGCCCGTTCGAGCAGCTACGGATCGCCCGTTTCTTCGCATCCCATCACCATTGGGCGCGGGAGCGAGTCCAGCCCCATGACCCGCGCCAGGACGAGGGCGGTGAAGTAGCAAATACCCGCCGACCAGAGGACGTCGCTAGCGAAGTGCCCGCCCTGAGCGATCCGGGTGATCCCCAGAGCGATCCCGAGCGTGAGCGCGAGCGCCAGCGCCCACCATGCCCAGGGTTTGCCCAATGCGCGTCCGATGAAAAATAGGGCGAATAGGCAAAACCCCATCGACGCATGCCCGCTGGGGAACGACTTGCCGGGACTGGCCGGATCAAAGTGCCAAACCCGTTCGAAGCGCTCTTTCCCCCCGAAATCGGCGACGTCGCGGGGCCGGGGGCGTCCCCAGTGATCTTTGAATACGGCGTTGACGAGTAGGCCGGGGGCAATCGCGACTACGAGGACGAAGTAGGCCGCAATCTTTCGCCAGCGCCTCGCGGCTACCCACCACGGGCTCGCCAGCAGCACGCCGACGCCTGCCCAGGCGAGCGCTGCAGCCAGGAGTGTGCCGCGGTGGTAGACGAAGGAAAAGAACGGGGTGTCTGCCCAAGTCCCGCCGGCGACACCCGCACCCGGCAGGTAGAACCAACCCGAGAGCGCAAGATCCGCCCCCGTCATCGCGAAGACGATGGTCCCGATCGCTAGCAGGCACGCGGGAACCTTCACGAGCCAAAAGGCCCCTCCCCAGCGCCCCCGCGCGCCCCCGTCCACGTGCTGGTTCGCCTCGTCCGTCATCAATCGATCGAGCCAAAGAAGGAGCTGGCAGGCCGTCTTTGCAATCCGAGACCGAGAGCGGAGAGGCAGGCGCGATACCACTCCGGTCGAAGGGTCCGAGCGAATGGGGGAGGAGACCGCGATGACTCACCGCGCATGAGAACGATCGATTCGGGTATCCGGCAACCGAGGCTTGCGCGGTGCGCCGATTCCCGCCCCACCGGAAGCCTCACGGGGCTGGGCGGCGCTTGGGTACAACGCGATGTGGGCGCGTTGCCGAGGGTTGCAGCCGCGCTGATCGGACGCAGATTCTTCTCCTCGGGCCCGCCGAGTCCCCAGCCATCGATCGTGGGCCGGCGCGACGCGCGCACCGCGGATATGGATCGCATCGTGATAGTTGGAAATTCGGGATCGGGGAAGACTTCGCTGGCCAGGCAGCTTTCGCAGGTCGTGTCGCTAGCGCATCTCGATCTGGACGAGATTGCATGGAAAGAGGCGGATCCGCCGGTTCGGGAGAGCTTGGCCGAGAGCGCTGCGCAGATCGATGCTTTCACCGCCCGGAACCCACGGTGGATCGTTGAAGGGTGCTATGCATCGCTCGTCGAGTACGCCGCGAGGATGGCGACGCACATGGTTTTCCTGAACCTCGGGGTGGAGGAATGCGTGCGGAACTGCCGATCTCGGCCGTGGGAACCCGGCAAGTATCCCAGCAAAGAGGCACAGGATGGGAACCTCGAGATGCTTGTCGACTGGGTGAGGTCGTACGATTCCAGGGATGATGAGTTTTCGCTGAAGGATCACCGGAGGGTTTTCGCTAGCTTCAGCGGCGCGAAGGTCGAGATCACCACGAACGGCGAAACAGATCGCTACCTCGCGTCCTGCGCGGATCGTCTACCGCCCGGCTAGCAGACACAAACTAGGGGTCAGGGTGCAAATTCTGACAGCTGCGCGCCCGTGCACGGTCACCCTCCCCGCGCCTGCTGGTGCTCGATGAAAGTCCGCAGCCGGCGCGGGATCAGTTCGTGCAGTGTCCCTTCTTCCGATCTGCGGAGCTGTTGGCTGACGTTGGCCGCGCTACGCATGAACAGATTGTTCGCGATCCAGCCCTGGGTGACCGTGGTTTGTTTCCAGAGGAGCCTGGCGAGTGCGAGCTTTCGAGGGTCTGAGCCGTAGAGCCCTTCCAGGTCGTCGATCGCCAGGCCGGCGGCGGCGAGGCCGTCACGCAGAAGCCGCTCGGCCGCGTCGATGCCATGGGAGAGGGCAATGGCATTGCGGCGGTAGCCGCGAGAGCGTTTGGGCTTCGCCGCCGCAGCCTTCTCGCCGAGTTTCCGCATCCTCTTTCCGAAGGCTTCGCTGCCCCAGAACCATCCCCGGCGCAGGTGGCTTCGCCGAGCATCGGTCTCCGCGGGGAGTTCGGGCACACCGCAGGCGCGGGAAGATTCTTCAGCGGCGCGGCCGTCGAGCCGGGCGACCATCTTCCTCCGTCCGGCGGAGGTGTCCCTGATCTGGAAGACGGAGAGGCCATCGCTCGCCGCCAGCCAGTGTGGCCGCCGAGTAGGAGGCAGCAGGTAGCCGCCGGCCAGACTGCTCCACGGATAATCGGCCACACTCTGGCCGGCGGCCGGTCGGACGAAGCCTGCGCGCACCGGGTTGAGGTGGATGTAGTCGACGACGCTGCGGTAGTGGAAGCCATCGTCCCCCTCGACGAGCACCGCTTTGTAGCGGTCGCCGAAGACCCGTCCCCACTGGCCGTGGCGGATATTGAACCTCCGGGTGAAGGTGTTTTGGAGCCAGCACATCCCCGCCACGAGATTCGGTTCCGGCGTTTGAATAAACAGGTGGTAGTGGTTGCCCATGAGCACCCAGGCATGCACCCGCCATCCGGTCATCCCGCAGGCTTCCGCCAAGGTGGCCAAGAAGAACCGGTGGTCGTCGTCATCGAGAAAGATGTCCTCGCGCCGGTTTCCGCGGGCCATCACGTGGTAGTAGGCTCCCGCGAACTCGATCCGTATGCTCCGCGCCATCCCCGAAGCTCACATGGGGCGGAGAAGGTGTCAAGAATTGCACCCTGACCCCAGTTTAATCGTGGCCGCTAGTCCGTGGGGCGGGTGCGGTAGTATTGGTGCGGGGTCTGGGGGAGGGGGAGGATGCGGGTGGCGTCGCTGCCGGGGATGGTCGCCATGGGGGACCAGGTGGAGAGCTCGGACGAGTGTTCCAGCGTGGCGCTTTCGCCGGGGGGGACGGTGGCGCGCAGCTCGAGCCGGTCGCCGGAGGGGGCGATCCGCAGGACGGTGCCGGCGGGGGCCGCGGACGGGAGCACGCGGAGGCCGACGGTAACGGTCATGTGGTCGCCGGTGCTGTCGGTGACGGTGATGCTGACGGAGGCGAGCCCCGCGAATCCGCGATCGGGGGTGATGCGGGCGCTGGAAGTGCCGGGTAACGTGACGGCGCTACAGCGGGTTGCTGCCGTGAAGGCATAGGCGGGAGACTGGGTGAAGCCCCGGAAGAGTGCGGCCAGATCGATATCGACAAAGCCGTCTTCCCGGCAATGGAAATGAGGTGCGGCGAGCCAGTGGAGGTAGTCTTCCAGCGAGGTGTAACCGTCCCCGTCGGGATCGGCATGGGTGTCGCTGAGGTCGCCGGCGGGCGAGTTTGGATCGCTGCCCTGAAGCGCTTCCCACCAGGCGGGTAGGCCATCGCCGTCGGTGTCCCAGCCGGCGGTGCGGACGGTGACGGGATAGTCTTCCCAACCGCCCACGTCGTCCTGGGAATCGGGGAGCCCCGGGGCCAACGAGGTGCTCCCCTGGTAGGTCGTCGTGCCGGCGAGGGTTTCTCCGATGACCCGGAGGTCGTGGTCATCGAGTAGCGGCTGCGAGCAGCCGACCGCCGAAAGGACGCGCTTGTAGGCGGCGGTGGCCGATTGCGTCTCCACGGCGGAATCGAAGAACGGGGTGCTGACAAAGTTCTCGTAGGTGGGCAAGCTGCCACCGTTCGAGGCCGTTTCCGTCCGTCCGGCGACCTGGTTGGACTCGTCGAAGTGGCCGGGCATGACGTTGCCAGCGAAGTAGTAGCGCTGGGTGCCGGGGAAATTGTCGTACTGGGCGTTGAGCGCGAAGAAGTATTCGGTGGCGGGGCCCGGCTGGTAGTAGTTGTTGACGAAATTCACCTCCATGGCACCCCCGTCGGTGGTCCGGCGCCCCCAGTTGTAGACCACGTTATTGGTGATATCGAGGCGCCCGGCGAAGAAGCCATCGCCGTCGAGCCCCCCCGCCAGGCTCCAGTTTCGACCGTAGCAGTGGGCGAGGAGGTTGTGGTGGAACGAGCCGATGTCGCCGCCGATGCTCGCCGCGAAGCCGTGGGAGGCTCCGGGGGGGTAGTTCTGGTGCCCGGCCACGTTGAGCGCCTCCGAGATGAGGGTGCGCTGGAGGGTGATATTGCGGGCGGAGCGCGAGCTGAAGGCCTCGTCGATCGTCCAGCTGATCGAGCACTGGTCGATGATGGAGTGGTCGCAGCCTTGCAGTCCCATTCCGTCGATGGTGGCGCCGCTGATGTTTCCGGGGCGGACGCGGAGATGGCGGACGATGGCGTCGCCGGCACCGCTCAGGCCCAGCGTCCAGCCACGGACGCAGATCCCCTTCCCGGGCGCCGTCTGCCCGGCGATCGTCACGAAATCGTCGCTGAGGGTCAGCCGGGCGCCAAGGGTGATGAGCCCGCCGATGTGGAAAACAATCGTCCTCGGTCCGGATTCGACTTCGATGGCATGGCGGAGGGTGCCGGGCAGCGGGTCGCCCGGGTGGTCCTCCAGGGAATCGACGGCCACGACCCGCCCGCGGCGTCCCCCGATGGCGAATCGCCCGTGTCCCTCCGCCCCGGGAAAGGCGAGGTGGCGGGGGCGGAACTGCCACACATTTCCGCGGGTCGTGTTGCCGAGCGCATCGACGCCATCCACGCGCCAGTAGTAGGATTGCCGCGAGTCGAGCCCGCTGGCGGTGTAGCTCAGGGCCGACTGGTTTCCCGCGAACTGCGGTGCCGCCGGTCCGGCGAGATCGACGGCAATCGGGTCGGTGCCGAAATAGATGTCGTAGGACACGCTGGCGCCCGAGGCCGCCGCCTCCCAGGTGAGGGTGGCCGAACCGTCGTCGGCATCGACATGGAAGTCGCCGTCGGCCGGGGATGGTGCGCGGGTCTGCCGGCTGGCATTCGGGGTATCGATCTCGAAGCCGTTGAGCACGACGTTCTGCACGAGGTCGGCGGGATTGGAGGTGTCGGCAGCGAAGACGAGAACCGTGTCGCTGCCAGCGGTCGCGTCGAAGGTCAGGTAGGCGACGGGCGCGCGGGAGTTGTCGTCCACCCGGTTCGATGGCTGTAGGCCTTCCACGACGCGTGTGCCATCGAGTTCGATATGGATGGGGCTGAACGGACCGACGGTAGGGTTGTCGCAGGTGTTGTGGTAGGTGAGCAGGGTGTGGGTGCCAGGCGCGAGTCCTGCGATGCGCATCTCGATGGCGGCGCCCGTCGTCGTCTCATCGACCGTGAGCCCGTCGCTGATCATGCGGGCGTTGAGATCGGCGTTCTCGGCGAAAGTTTTGTACCAGGTGCTCTTCAGCCCGCTGCCATTGGAGCCGGTGTGGGTGAACGTCACCGTCACGCCGGCGAATGTCCGGCTAAACGAACGGCCCCCTTCGACGTCCCAGCGTTCGAATGCGGGATCGGCGGCGTTCGGCCGGCCGGGTTGGTTGAGGTCGACCTTCAGCGGAGCTGCGGCGACAGGGGTCGCAAGCATGAAGAGGAGGATGGGGGCGGAACGCATCGGCACGGAAAACTACGGTAGGGGTCGGCCGGGTCCCGTGCAAGATTTCAGAATGCGCCGCCGAGCGCCGGGTCATCCCGACTTCGGGGTCGTCGAAACCTACATCGCCCTCCACGGGCGGAGCTACGTCAGTGATGCGGCCTCGTGTCGCCGGGGGTGGGGAGAACCCTTCGCGGCCGGTGCCCGGGTGGAGGTTTTCTATGGCGCTTTCCCGCAGCGATCGGGCCGGATTCCCGAGGTCGCTCTCCTGGCACTCGAGGGGCGGTTCGCGGGTGCATCGCGGTAGGGAGAGCCCGGGGAAGCCCGGGGTAGGCGCTGGGCGGATGTCCCCGTGCTGCCTCCTTGCTGGGGATTGACGGTGGTGCCTAGGCCGCTAGCTTCTCCTGCGGCAACCGAGACGAAAGCGCCATGCCATCCATCACCGTCCACCAGCACATGCCATGTCCGTCGGCGGATGTTTTCGGGCTTCTGCACGACTACTCCCGCCGCCTCGAATGGGATACCCTGCTGCGCGAGGCGCGGTTGACGCGGGGGCACCGGCGGGCCGCCCGAGGAGCGACGTCTCTCTGTGTGGGTAAACCCCTCTTCGGGATCATCGGTGTCGAAACCCGCTACGTCACGTTTTCGACAGGTTCGCTCGCCGCCGTCGAGATGATCAACCGGCCGCTCTTTTTCGCCGCGTTCGCTGCGAGCATCCGCCACGAGGACGTGGCAGACGGATCGATGGCGACCTACAGACTGCGCTTCACCGCGAAGCCATCGCTATTTCGCTGGCTGCTCGAACCTCTGATGTTGGGCGTGCTCCGCTACGAGACCCGGAAGCGTCTGGGTGCCCTCGCGCGCTTTTTGCGGGCGGAGCGGGACCGGCGGCGGGTGGGAGGGCAGGTCCAATGAAGACGGCCGCCCCGGGTGCCAGCACGCGCCGCCGCTTCCTAGCCCTCGGGGGGGGGGCAGCGGCGACGATCCTGAACCCGTGGGTGCGGCAAGGATTCGCGGGTCCGATGCCGGCGATCGACCCGGGCGAGCGCCCGGCGCGGGCGGCAGAGGTGGCCGTGCTCAATCCCTACGGCCGCGTGCCGGTCTCGTTCATCATCGATGACTCGACCTGTCTCGTCAATATGGGCTACTACTGCCTCCCGCAGTTCCAAGAGGCCTACGGGCGCGCGCGGTACGATCTCCCGTGGCAATCGTGGCCGCGCGAGATACCCGATTCGTTCGTTCGCGAGTTCGGGGAATTCTGCCGCGAGCAGGGGGTGAAAGGCAAGTATTCGGTCGTCCCGTATCCGGCGTGTGTCGGGTGGCTCGACCGCGACCTGCCGGGCTGGAACCGCAGCGACTTGCGCGCGAGTCTTGCGCTGGTGCGCGATCGCATGACTCCTGATTGGGATATCCACCCGGAGATGGTGTCGCACACCCGGGTGGTCGATATCCGCACCGGTCGGCCACTGCCCCAGAAGGGTGACGGAACCTACTGGATGGAGAACGGTGGCTGGGACGACGGCCGGAGTTTGGATGAGCTCGCGAGCTACATCGCCTACGCGTTGCAATTAGTAAAAAACCTCGACTTGCCCTGTGAGGGGTTGACCACGCCGGGCGGGTTCGGCAACGGGGGCAAAGCGAATCTGTCCCGGGCGGCGATGGAGGCGGTGGCCGATGTGTTCGGCGCGGAGATCCCGCACTATTTCAAATACGTGGTGACGGACAGCGCCGGGAGCACGGCGCCCCAGGTGGAGAACGTTCGCGGCCTCGCTTCCGGGAGCCCGCGTTGCGTGGTGAACATCCCGAGCTGCACCGGCGACTATCTCGGGAGTTGGGATGGGTCGGCCCCGAACCCGACCGGGGAAACGGTCGAGGCGGCGGTCTCCGCCGACTTCCGGAGCGGGCGATTGGTCGAGGTGATCAACAAGGGGGAGCCCTGCTGTTTTCTCACCCACTGGCCGGGGATGTACGCCAATGGTACGGGGATCGCCTTCCGCACGTTCCAGCGAACGGTCGAACGCCTGAACGCCGGCTTCCGCGATCGGATCCGCTGGATGAAGCTCAGCGAAATCGCCCGCTACTGGGCGGCCAAGGAGCTGACCGAAATCTCGGTTTCCGCCGGCGAAGTCGGGCTCGGGGCCCCGTTTGCCGCGCCGGGATTCACCGTCGAATTCCCGGTCGCGGGCAACGCCCCGTTGGTCCGGCACGGCGGGCGATCGGTCGCCCTGCGCGAGGTCGAGACCCGGCGCGAGCTGGTGGCGGGCACGTGGATGAAGGCCGGTGCGTCCGGCCGTGCCATCGCGTGTTTCGACCTGGCGAAAGGTGGCTCGACCCTCGCGACGTCCGCCTAGCCCGCCGGCATCATCCGACGGTGGGGCGTGAGCTCGACATTGCCCGAGTCATCGGTGGCCGTGGCCTCGAGCATTCCGTCGGCCGGCCGCGCGATGCGGAGTCGCCAATCGACCACCCCGGCCTGCGAGGCCACGAAGTCGGCGGGGTGGCCGTTGACGGCGACCGCCTCGATGGTGCCGTTGTCGTGGGAGATCCCACGGATCTCGACCTGGTCGCCGACGGCCAGGGCGGAGAGGATGATGCTGGCCGGGGGCTCGTCATCGACCATGGGGAGCAGGTCGGGCCAGGTCACGTCTCGCACGCGGGCGGCGCGCGCCTCGTCGCCGGTCAGCCCGGGGATTTCCTCGTAGGACGAACCATCGCCCATCAGGTCTTCGGCCGCCACGCTGGCGACCTTCACATGCTGGCCTGCTCCGAAATAGTCGTGGAGGAAGACGGGGACGCCATTGGTGACCGGCGGCACGCGGGGGCCGACCCCCCGGTTGAAGAGCGGCCAGCGGTCCGCGAATTTTTCCGGTCGGATGACCTCGACATTGCGGAAGTGGGTCTCGGCGCTGCCGCTCAAATTCACATCGCTGATCTGGACGAGAGGGGTCGAGTGGTTACCGTAGCCGTGCTCGAAGGTGAGCCCGTCCACGGTAATTGACCCCTGCTGGGCGCTCGCGTCGTCCATCCCGCGGTTGAACGGTTCGGCAGCCATCTGGGAGATGTGGAGATTGCGGTAGACGTGGTTCTCAAAGGCCGGCCGGTAGATCCCGTAGGCGGCGCCGTGGAGCCGGACGTTTTCCATGAGCATGTTCGGGCTGTGCGGGCGGAAGGCGTAGTGGGCGTTCCAGATCGAGAGGTTCCGGATGACGTGGGGGTGCGCGGGGTCGGGGCCGGTCCAGTCGAGATTCCGGATGCGCTCGAGGCCTTTCGCGTCGTGGATCGGGCTGTCGGGCTGGCTGTTTCCGTTGGCTGCCACCACCAGGCCGTAAAACCCTTCGGTGTGCGCCTCGTTGTCCTCGAACCGCCAGATGGGAATCGTGCGGACGTCCACCTTCTTCGCGGTGCCATCGGGCTGGCGTACCGGGAGCGTGCAGTCGAAGCGGCCGGTCATCTGGCAGTCGTAGCGGTAGCCGTACTCCTCGTTCTCGGTGGCCACATTTCGGGTGATGGTGTTCTTGCCGTTCGACCACCAAAATCCGGCACCGTCGTTGGGATCGAAGGGGAGTGCCTGGTCCTTGATCCTCGGACCGGCCACGGCTCCGATGGCGAGGTTGCGGTCGAGGAGGTTGTAGACCTCCGTGGCATCCTCGAGGAAATAGCCGTGGCCGACCGAGCGGTAGCCGACGCAGTCCCGCACCACGAGGTATTGGGTTCCGTGGACAGTGACCCAGCGGTTGTCCGAATCCACGATGGCCGCGCCGATCACGCTGCTGCCACGCATGCTGTCTTCGACCAGGTGGAAGTGGATCGGGTAGCGCCCGAGCACCCCCTCTTTGCCCAGCGAGGCGAAGCGCGCGTAGGAGATCGAGCCTCCGCTGCCCCAGTGGTACATCGTGTGGCCGCGGACGCCCTCGGGGGTTGCGCTCTCCACCATCACGTTGCGGGAGAGGTTGGCGATCTCGCTGCGGAACTCGCCGCCTCCCCAGTGGGCGAGTGCCACGGGCCGGTCCAGGGTGATCGCGGTGCCGTCGAGGGAGGCGATGGTGCGTTCTTCCGAGGCGGCCTCGCCGGTGCGCGGGCCGCCGGTGAGGACGACCTGGTCGCCGACCTTCCACCCGGTGACGGGTTCCGCGAGCGTGGCGATGGACGCCCCGGGCTCGATATCCGCGCCCAGCTTCACCCAGGTCCGGCTCAGCGGCGCGCCGTGGAGATCCATGCGCCCGCCGGGACGGCAGATGATGGCCGGTTCCGCGGCGGGATCCATCCCCTCAAAATAGTGGAGCCGGATGGTCGCCGACACGCCGGGGCCGATCGGTTCCCCGGGAGCGCCGACCTCGAGCGCCGCCTCCGGGAACGTCGCGGGTGCACCGCCCTTCTGGTGCCCGTGGCCGTGGACATCGGCGACACCGGAAGCGGGGGATTCTCCCGGCTGGATGACGAGGTTGCCCACGTTCAGCTCGGTCGTGCGCCCGGGGGCAAAGACGAGCTCCCCGGCCACCCGGATCGAACGGATGACGGCCGCGCTGGCCGCACCGTACTCGACCCGATGACCCGGCCGGATCGTCACGCTATCACCTTCGCCCGGCACCTGTCCCGAATCCCAGGTGGCCGTGTCCGACCACGGGCCGGAGCCTCGGGAATGGACGGTCGCGGCAGTGGCGGGAGCGGCGAGGGAAGCTCCCAGCATTGCTGCCAGGAGTCGGGCGGGAAGGTGTGGGGTTTCCATGGCGGCGTTGGTGGCGGTCGGGCCTCCCCACGATACGAATTCCGGCGCGGCGCTCTATCCGGGAGGGATTCTCGAAGGTCATCTTGTGATTGGAACACCCCGAGTGGAAGTTTGGCATTGCGGTATCACGCCGTCTGGAGTCTAGCATGAGACCACCAAACCGGCCCCCCGGCCGCAACCTCAGCCAAACCCTCGCAAACTATGAAATCCCCCGGTTCTCTCCTGGCACCGCTGTCGCTTGCCATCGGCCTCGTGCTTCCTGCTTCGGGGCACGCGCAAGGCGACCCCATCCGGATCCTGCCGATGGGGGATTCGATCACCTTTGGAACCGGCGGGACAGCCGGACTGGGAGGCTACCGAGGACCGCTCTACGACCTGCTCGTCAACGCGGGCTACGAGGTCGACTACGTGGGCACCTCGACCGGCAATAGTGAAGGCCTGGTGGAGAAAGAACACGAGGGACATGGAGGGTGGCGGATCGACCAGCTCGATGCGAACGTCGCGGGCTGGTTCAACGCGATCGAGGATCCTGACATCATTCTCCTCCACATCGGGACGAACGATTTCGGCCAGGGGAACGATACGGTCAACGCGATCAACCGGATCGACGCCCTCATCACCAAGATGGCGGGTCTCCGCCCGAACGCCCACATCGTCGTCACGAATATCATGGAGCGCGGCGAGCCGCAGAACTCCCAGATCCAGGCACAGTTCAACCCGTTTATCGAAGGGGTGGTGGAAGACCAGATGGACGCCGGCAACCTCGTGTCCTTCCTCGACATGCGCTCGGCGGTCCCGCTTTCCGACATGCCGGACAACCTCCACCCGAACCAGACGGGCTACGGGAAGATGGCGGCGGCGTGGTTCGGGGCCATCGAGGGGATCGTCGAACCGGACGACGACGTTCCACCGGCCATCGTCCGCGCGCGTGGGACCGTCGGCCGCGACTCGGTCATCGTCACCTTCAACCGCGACCTCGAGCCGACCTCGGCGGAGACCGTGGGCAACTACGCGATCAGCGGTGGCATCGACGTCCTCACGGCGGCGCTTTCCGCCAACGGCCGAACGGTCACTTTGGGCACCACCCTGCAAAGTCTCGGGACGTCCTACACGCTCACCGTCAACAATGTTCAGGATCTCGTCGAGCCGACCCCCAATACCATCGCCCAAGACTCGACAGTGGACTTCTTCCCCGCCACGCCGCGCGGCTATGCCAACAACGTCCCCGAGTCCGAGTGCTATACCTTGGTCTATTCGCTCGAGATCCCGGATTCCCCAGACTACCAGAGTCTCCCCGTCAGCTACGACATCGATCACCAGAACCGTGTGGGCAGTTTCGACCGCATCGCCTACTACCTCGAGCTGCAGACTCCGGGAGGGGACGGGCATCCGTCGATGCGTTCACGGCGGACATCACGCAGATCGGGGTTCCGACACTGGCTTCCGGGGCGGTCTTCCAAGAGCCCGTCGGCAATCTCAACGTCGTCTCCAACGTCCCCGGCCTCACCACCGGCGAGGGCCTCGTCGGCAACCTCGAGTTCTGGCCGGCGAACTACCAGCCAGCCAACTCAACGGGCGTCCCCGGCGCGAGCGACGCGCTTTTCGACTTCGGCGACAACCAATCGCCCGGCAACTACGGATCGATGCAGCTGCACCACACGACGGAGGGGGAAACGGTTTTCGCTTTCAACCGCTGGGGAGGTGCGGGCGGCGCGGCCGATCTCGGGGCCGGCAGCCGTCCGACCGGCGAGCCCGATTGGACGTTCGCCCAGAACGCCGCCGGCTATGCGGTCAAGACCCTGCAGGTGCTCGTGCAGACCGTCGGTGATCTGACGCCGCCGATGCTCGCCTCGGCCGAGGCCAGTTTCTCGCGCACGAATATCACCGTGCGCTTTACCGAACCGGTGCGCGTCGCCTCGTTGCGCTCGTCGGATTTCTCCCTGGATGGAGGGGTCGACATCTTGAGGTTGAGCTTCGGCGACGACCACCACGAGGTCGTCTTGGATACGACGTTCCATCCGGACGACACGCCGCTCACCCTGACCGTGAACGGGGCGCGTGACACCTCGCCCAACGCGAACCCCATCGCCCCCGATTCGACCATCGCGGTGGCCGAGGCAACCATCCCCGCGCTCCCCACCGAGGTCGCCACGAACGTCGGTGTCGCCTCGGACGGTTACGAGCTCGTCTACTCGCTCAATATCCCGACCACCGGCAACTTCAACGCGGGCAACCCCTACGCCGTCGACCTCAGCGATGCTCCCGGACCCTTCTCCCGCATCGCCTACTACGTCGAGACCGAGCGGTCGGGTCAGGCTCCCGAATTCGTCTGGGTGGCCATGGACGCATTCGCGACGAGCAAAGGCGCCATCGGCATCCCGACGGCAGCGTCCGGGGCGGTCTTCCAGCAGCCCGTCGCGAACATGGAGGTCATCTCCAACGTCGCCGGCGTGGAGACCGGCAGCGGGCTGACGGGCGGTAACCTCGAGTTCTGGCCGACGAACTACACCCAGCCGAACGGTGCTGGCGTCCCTGGTGCCAGCGATGCCACCTACGATTTCGGAGATACCCGTACGGCTTCGGGCACCCACGGGTCCATGCAGGTCCACAATGCCGCGGAGGCGCAGACCATCTTCGCCATGAACAACTGGGGTGCCGACGGAAACCCCATCGCCCTCGGGCTGGGGAACCAACCGAGCGGGAACCCCGACTGGACCTTCGCCAATAACGCGGGTACCTACACCCGTCGCGTCCTCCACGTGATGGTTCTCCCGGAGGCGGCGCCGCCGGTTCCCGCCGAGGTGCTCGCCAACGTTCCCGAGGCGGGCGGCTACGAGCTCGTCTACACCCTGGATATCCCCGCCGCCGGGAACCTTTCGGGCGGCTCGGGCTTCACGCCCTACACCGTCGATCTCAGCAACGGGGTCACCCCATTCGACCGGGTCGCCTACTACCTCGAGCTCCAGCGCACGGGGGAGCCCGGGCCGACCTACCTCTGGGTGTCGATGGATGCCTTCACCGGCGACCGCGGCGACATCGGGGTTCCGAACCTCGCCTCCGGTGCGGTGTTCCAGCAAGAGGTCACCAACATGAACGTCGTATCCAACTCGCCCAACGTCACGGCGGGCACCGGCCTGACCGGCAACCTCGAGTTCTGGCCGACGAATTACGACCGGGTGAACTCGGCCGGAGTCCCCGGTGCCAGCGGCTCCACCTTCGATTTCGGGGACCGTCCCACCGCGGGCAACTACGGGTCGATGCAGGTCCACCATGCGGCGGCGGCCCAGACGCTCTTTGCGCTCAACCGCTGGGGTGCCACGGGAGAAACGACAATCCCGCTCTGCCTCGGGATCGGCAACCGCCCGGGCGTGGCGGATACCGACTGGACATTCGCAGACAATGCCGCCGAGTACGACGTCCTCCGCCGCCTCCACGTCCTCGTCCAGCCGGGCAACCCGGCTCTGGACGGGCCGGAGATCGTGAAGGCGCTGGGATCCACCAGTCTCGACAAGCTCGTGGTCACCTTCGATCGCGCGCTCGCCGACTCGGCCGCCTCCGCGGGGAATTTCACCCTCGACGGGGGGGTCACCGTCACCGACGCGCGCCTCCTCCCGGGTGGCCGGGCCGTCGCTCTCTCCACCACTCTGCAGACCGCCGGGACGCTCTACACCGTCGCGGTTACCGGCGTTCGGGAGAATTCGGCTACGGCCGGTGAGATCGCGCCCGGGGCCAGCGTCCAGTTCACGGCCGCGACACCGCCCGCCGTCTTGGCGAACGTGCCCGAGGCGGCCGACTACGACCTGATCTACCACCTGGCCATCCCGGTCACCAAGCCGCAGTGGAACCTCAACCCCATCACCTACAGCATCGATGAGGCGCAGTACGGCGAGCGCCTCTTCGACCGCGTCGCCTATCTCATGGAGCTGGACGGGAACTGGGTCTACGCCTCGTTCGACGCGTTCGGAAACCAGATCGGCCAGATCGGCGTCCCCGCCCTGACGGTGAGCAGTACGCCGGTCCAGCGGATCGTCACCGACATGAACGTGGCGTCCAACGTCGGGACGATCGTGACCGGCGAGGGGATCTCGACCGGCAACATCGAGTTCTGGGGGGGCAATTACGCCGCCGCCAACGGGATTGGCATCCCCGGTGCCAGCGATTCCCTCTTCGATTTCGGCGACACGATGAGCGTGGGGGGGCACGGGTCGATGCAGGTCCACAACCACGGTGCTGGGCAGACCCTGTTCGGTTACAACAACTGGGGGAGCAATGCGGGCGGCGAGAGCGAGCTTGGCATCGGGAACGACCCCGCACCGGTCAACGGCGGCGTCGACTGGACCTTCCACGCCAACACCTCGACCTACACGACGCGTAACCTCTACGTCCTGGCCCGCGCCGGAGGCGTGCCGTCCGGTGCCCCGCCGGTCATCCTGACCCAACCCTGCGACCGGCAGGTGGATCCCGGCGCCGACGTGACGCTGGCCGTGACCGTCGCCGGCGACGGTCCCGTCACCTACCAGTGGCGCTTCAACGGCATGGAGCTCCCCGGCGAGACCCGGCCTTGGCTCGAGCTCTTCGCGGTCGATGGAACCGACGCCGGCAGCTACGATGTCGTGGTGACGGGGGCAAACCTGGTCGCCACCACGTCGTCGATCGCATCGCTCACCGTGATCGGCACCAACCAGCCGCCCACATTCGGTGGGTTCGCCTTTGCCGTGCCGATGGATGGCAGTGCGATCATCCCCATCAGCGCGATCCTGGCCAAAGCCAACGACCTCAACGGGGATCCGCTGACCCTCGATGCCGTCGGGAACCCCAGTACGGAAAATGGCTCGGTCACCGCCGATGCCACCTCCGTCATCTACCAGCCCGCCGCCGGCTTCACGGGGACGGATACCTTCACCGTTACCATCTCCGACGACCAGACGGGCGTGGTGATGGGAACCGTCACCGCGACGGTCACCCACCAGGAGATCACCCCAGGTATCGAGGGTGCGATCGCCCTGCTCGCCGGTGGGCAAGTCGAGACCGTCTTCGCCGGGATGCCGGGTCAGGAGTACGGGTTCCAGCGGAGCACCGGACTCGGTGGATGGGTCACTATCCAGACCGCGTTCGCCGGCGACGACGGCGTGCTCGTCTTCACCGATCCCTCGCCGCCGGCGGGAGGCAGGGTGTTCTACCGGACGATCGCACCCGCTCCCTAAATGCTGTCGGCCAACAATTATTTTCAAGATCTTGTTAAGATTTTGATTGGGGAGGGGCGTCCTCAGTAGAACCCCCTGACCCCCGCGTGCCGATCGGATCGGCAGGTGCGAGGCGGGGGGGTGTCCCCAACACCGCCATGAATCCCACCGACAGCCCCCTGCTCCTCGCTTTCGTGATCTCCGCGTCCTTCGGCGGAACGGCCAGCGCCGCCACGGCCCTGATCGATTTCGGAACGAACAACACGCCCGCCTACAACTCGGTGGTCGCGAATGCGGTCGCCGTCCCGCTTACCGACACGATGTCGCTCCCCACCACCTGGATGGTTTCCGTCACCAACATCGGATCCGGCGGCATGGGCAACGCGGGGGCCGGGGCCAACGTCTCCTCGTTTCCTGCCGCGGTCGCGGGTTTCGAGACGACGGCGCTTCAGGATAGCATCTTCGCGAACCAGGGAACCGGCACCAACCCCGCGATGCGCCTGACCATCGAGGGCCTGTCCCCGGCGTTCACCTACGACCTTCTCCTCTACGGGTCCCGTGCCAACGCCCAAGGGGTCGACCAGCGCTGGAGCATCACCCAGGGCAGCGGCCCCGCCGATGTCGACCACTTCTCCGAACTGAACGACACCGTCGTCGTCGATTGGCCCGGCGTCAGCCCGAATGCCATGGGCGTCATCGAGATCACCATCAATTCGCCCGGACCGGACAATCTCGGCGCCCTCGCTCTCAACTTCGGCTCGATCACCGAAGTGGTGCCGGAGCCGTCGGCCGCGCTGCTCGCCGGAATGGCGGGGCTCGCGCTCGTCGCCCGCCGGCGCCGGTAGCCGTGCCATCTCGTCTTGTTCCCGCTGTCCCGCGCCCGGCTTCGCCGGTCTCGAGGTGATCGGCGACACGACGCCGAGCGGGCTCTCGGGGGATCTGGCTCGGAGGGTGGAAGTGCCCCCGCGGGTTCCGGCGCGCCCGCCCACCGCCGGATCCGGAATGACGGCGCCCGCTCTTGCGGAGTGGCCGGTTCGCTATCTACTGCCCTATGACCAAGCCCCTCGTTCTCCTCGGGTTCCTGCCCGCCTTCGTTTCCGCCGAATCGGTCTGGGTCGAGGGCGAGAGCCCGACCCGCTCAAACACCGAGCGCCACGGCTGGTATGACTCGGTCAAAAAGGAAGTGCTCTCCGACAACAACTGGCTCTCCCACTACGGCTCCGCGCCGGGCGAGGCGAGCTACGCCATCGAGGCGCCCGAGGATGGGAGCTACACGTTCTGGGCGCGGCTCAACCCGGTGGGTTCGAAACCGTCATGGCGGATCGACGGCGGCGGGTGGACCCCGGTCGCCCTCGACGATGTGCGCGGCCAGCAGAATATCGCCAGCGACAACAAGCCGGACCACCGGTTCATCGCCTGGGTGAAGGTCGGTCAGGTTGCCCTCGCCGCGGGGGAGCACACCGTCGCTTTCCGCTGGGAAGGGGGTGCATCCCATTCCGGAGGGCTCGACTGCTTCGTCCTCACCACCGATGCCTTCGTCCCCCAAGGGGCCATGAAGCCCGGGGCGACGACCGCCGGCCGGGGTGCCGACACCGTGGCGGGGCCGGGGGAGGCCATCTGGATCGAGGGCGAAAGCGCCGACACGAGCACGATGAACCGGCACCCCTGGTGGTACGATCAGGTGAAGAAGGACGTGCTGTCCGGTGGGGATTGGATCTCTAATTTTTCCACGGACAAAGTCGGCGAGGCGTCCTACCGGTTCGAAATTCGCTCGGCCGACCGCTACGCATTTTGGATCCGTGCCAACACCAGCGCGAACGCCCGGCTCGAGTGGCAGCTGGACGGTGATGACTGGACGCCGGTCGATTTCGCCGACGCCCGCGGCAACCAGAACATCGCTGCCGACAACAAGCCGGACATGCGCTTCATCGCCTGGACCAAGGCGGGCGATCTCCCGCTGGCGGAGGGTGCCCACACCATCAAGTTCCGCATGAACAGCGGAGAGGCGGCGAGCAACCACGGCGGGCTCGACTGTTTCGTTTTCACCCGGGTTCCCTTCGTGCCGGCGGGATCGGCCAAACCGATGGTGGCCGCCGCGTCGGGCGGCCCGGCCGAGTGGTTCCCGCTCCTTGCCGACAACGACACTTTCGATCCGGCCAGCGTCATCGACATGTCGGCGCTCGTCCCGGCTCCCGCCGGTGCCTTCGGCCCTCTCCAGGCGGATGGAGATGACCTGCGCTTCGCCAACTCCGACACGCCGGTGAAACTTTGGGGCGTCGGTGCCAACGTCGAGCCCGGCCGCCACACGCGGGAGCAGATGGCACAGCGTGCGAAGTATCTCCGGAAGTTCGGGATCAATGTGGTTCGCCAGCACGCGGTGTTCGACGAGCTGAGCTCGGGGGCGGCGATCGATCCGGAGAAGCTCGACGCCTACGACTGGTGGTTCGCCGAACTGAAAAAGAACGGGATCTACAGCGACTGGTCGGTCTTCTACCACTGGAAGATCGCGCGCGACTCCGGCTACCCGCTCTTCGACGACCTCGAAGGGAGCGGGGACGTCCGCGACACCTACGGCGTCATCACCGCCGCCCCCGAGCTTTGGAAGCTCCGCAACGAGGTGCTCACCGAGCTGCTGAACCATACCAACCCCTACACCGGCCTGCGCTACGCCGACGACCCAGCCCTCGCCATCGTCGAGATGCAGAACGAGGATTCCATCTTCTTTTGGAACCCGCTGGGCGACCTCGCCGCCCCGGATCCCCAACGGTGGCCGGCGCACGCCAAGCAGCTGCGCCAGAGGTTCGCCACCTGGGTCAAGGAACGCTACGCCGACGATGCCGCACTGAAGGCCGCCTGGGGCGGGCTGAAACGCGGGGACTCGGTCGGCGCCGACGAACTCGCCATCATGTCGCCCTGGGAGCTGGAGGGGAGCGGCCCGCGCGGTGCCTTCGCCGGGCAGGCCGGGCGGGCGGCTGACTGCATCCGCTTCCTCGCCGAACTCCAGCGCGGCGAGTTCGAGGACTGCGAAAAGGCGATCCGCGCCACCGGCTTCCGCGGTGTGACGATGACGACCGCATGGCAGGTCGGTGGCGCGGCGACCGAGGCCGCCAACATCTGGACGGACACCGTCGGAGGGATGATCGACCGGCACAACTACTTCGGCGGCGGTGCCGGCGGCCACGGCATCACCGAGGGTGCGGTGAAGAACGGATCGCACCTCTCTCAGCCCGGTGGCGGGATCTTTTCTATCGGCATGAAACAGGTGGAAGCGAAACCGTTCTGCGTGACCGAGTGGACCCAGTCCGCGCCCAACCAGTGGAAATCCGAGGCGGCGCCCCTCATGGCCTTCTACGGGCTCGGCCTGCAGGGCTGGGACGCCAGCTTCCATTTTATCCAGAGCGGCACCCGGCTCGGCGACGGCTGGGCGCGCATGTCGAGCTACGCCACCGACACGCCGGCCTATATCGGGCAGTTCCCCGCCTTGGCCATGGCTCTCTACCGCGGGGACCTCCAGGAAGCCCCCATCGTCGCCGCCCGCCGCCTTGGCGATGCCGAGATATTCTCCGGGTCCGACGCTTTGAAGCAAGATGCGACGAAAGGGGGCTATGACGCCAAAACGATGATCGTCGACGGTGGCACCCCGCTCGAGGCCTTCGCCATCGGGCGGGTGACGGTGGCCTTCGATGGCGGCGAGACCGAGCAGGCCGACTTCTCGCGATTCTGGGATGCGGGCGACAAGACCATCCGCAGCGCCACCGGGGAATTGACCTGGGATTACGGGCAGGAACTGGTCACTGTGCAATCCCCGATGACGCAGGCCGTCATCGGGCGGCCGGGGACGGGCAAGATCGAACTCCCGTCGGTGACAGCAACCTTTGCGACGCCTTTCGTCAGCACGATTTTTACCGCGCTCGACGACGTTCCTCTGGCGGAGTCGCGCCACATCCTCATCACCGCCCTCGCCCAGGACAAGCAGGCCGGTAGCCGCTACTCCGCTGACGGGACGGAGCTCGTGGCCATCGGCACCGCCCCGCTCCTGCTCGAACCGGTGCAGGCGCGTATCGCCCTCGCGGGCGCCAAGCCCACCCGAGTATCCCCCTGTGATCATTACGGGGTGCCGATGGATGGGAAGGACGTCCCCGTCGCCGCTGACGGTACCTTCACCATCGACGGCACCTATCGTGCCTACTACTACGAAGTGGAACGCTAGCGCCGTCACCGACGCGTGCGGGCAGCCGCTGACGGTCGAACGGCCTGCGGCGACGATCGCGGGCTGGTTTTCAATGGGATCTTCACCTACTCCGAGACGGCGCTTCACGGTCCGCCGTTCCTCTATCGCCACCCCGGAGGGAAACGGGACTCCGGTTCGGCCGGGTGCCGATGCCTACCCGAGATGCCTACGGGGGAGCAAAGTGATTGATCCGAGGGGCGGTCGCGGCTCAGAGTACGATCACAGGAAAGTCACGCGGTGCCGGACGGCCGCGTTACCCCAGCACATCGACATGATCACCGCCACCGCCCAACCGAACCTGTTGTCGAAGCGTCGCTCCTGCGACGCCGTGACAGACGGGCGACCCCGCCACAGATTTCGACCGCCGTATCGGCCCGGTCGGATGCGACTGTTGTCGGATCGCCTGGCTCGGCTCGTGGTCCTCGCGACCGCGTTGACGGCGATCATCGCTCCGAGCGCGACCGCCCAGGACGAAGCGGATGTGATTGTTTACGGCTCCACGCCGGGCGGGTTTTGTGCCGCCATCGCCGCCGCCCGGGAAGGCGCTTCGGTGATTCTGCTGGAACCCACCGAGCATGTCGGTGCGATGAGCACCGGCGGGCTGAGCCACTGCGACTCCAACCAAATGGTGCGTAGCACCGTGATGGGGCTCTTCGACGAGTGGCACACCCGGGTGGTCAAGGACTACACGGACCGGGGTCTCGCGGCGCCCTACCATCCAGAGGTGAAAGACCAATCGCGATGGACTTTCGAACCCCATGTCGCGATGCGGGTGACGATGCAGATGCTGGACGAGGCCGGGGTCACCGTGCTGACCGGACGTTACCTGGTATCGGTTGCGCAAGACGGTTCGCGGATCACGGGGTTGGTCACGACGGGAGGTACCTTTACCGGCCGGGTCTTTGTCGACGGCACCTACGAGGGCGATCTCATGGCGGCCGCGGGGGTGGATTGGACGATCGGCCGCGAGGGGCGCGAGGCATACGGCGAGTCGTTGGCCGGCAAGCAATACCCCAAACGGAAGATGGACATCGATGGCTTCGACGACGAGGGCGGGCTGCTGCCGCTGGTCACCACGGCCGATGCCGGACCCGAGGAGGCGGGTGACACCAACGTCATGACTTACAGTTTTCGTCTCTGCCTCACCAGGGAGCCAGAGAACCGCGTGCCGATGCCCGAGCCGAGCAGCTACGACCCTGCGCGCTTCGAGGTCGTCCGCCGGGCGCTGGAAGCGGGCGTGCGTGTCGGGTTCGATCTCTACCCGCTGCCCGGCGGCAAGCTCGACGGCAACAACTCCATCGGCGGACAGTTCTCGCTGGGGCTCGTGGGCGGCGGGAACGACTGGCATTCGGCCGACAAAGCGGGACGGAAAGCGATCTGGGAAGCGCACAAGGAGTACACGCTGGAGTTTTATCACTTCCTGACGACCGATCCGGCCGTGCCAGAGGACATCCGCAACACCTATGCCACGCTAGGATTGTGTAGAGACGAGTTCGTGGGCTACGAGCATTTTTCGCCCGCGCTCTACGTCCGCGAGTCCCGGCGCATGAAGGGCATGTATGTGATCAGCCAGAAGGACATCCTCGACTCACCGAGCAAGCACGACCCGATCGCGATCTCGTCGTTTCCGATCGACTCACACGACTGCCAGCGCATCGCCTTCCAAGGCGGCGGGGTGAGCAACGAGGGGACGATTTTTCCCGTGAGACGGGAGGGACTCCCACGGGGCTATGCCTACCAGGTCCCCTACCGGTCGATCGTGCCTCCTCTCGAGCAGTGCGACAACTTGCTGGTACCGGTCGCGCTGTCGTGCACGCACGTGGGAATCTCGTCGTTGCGCATCGAAGGGACCTGGATGGTCATCGGCCAAAGCGCTGGCATCGCCGCAGCCTTGGCGGCCGGTGGCGACATGGCCGTGCAGACGTTGCCCTACGTCGAACTTCGCGCGCGCCTACGCGCTCAAGGACAGGTCCTCGACCTCCCCGCCGAGGCGAAGGATTCGGCGACCCTGACCGGCGTCCTCGACGAGACGGGGGCGGAGCTAGAGGGAACCTGGAAGGGTTCCACCAATTTCCGGCCCCATGTCGGTAGCGGGTACGTCCACGACGACCGGGCGGGCGACGGGCAATCGCGAGCGGTCTTCCGCTTCGAGGCGCCCGAGACGGGCGACTACGAAGTGCAAATGGCCTACTCGCCTCACGAAACCCGTGCGACGAATGTGCCCGTGGTTGTCGTCAGCGGTTCCCACGAAAGGCGGATCGAGGTGGATCAAACGATTCCATTGCCCGGTGGTCAACTCTTTAGGGCGGTCGGCACTGTCCGGTTGCTGGGGGGGATCGAGTCGGTCATCACGATCGAGAACCGGAAAACGGATGGCTTTGTCATCGTGGACGCGCTGCGTCTGGTCCCGAAGGGGCAGTAGGCGAACGCACGCGGGCGGGGCAGTCGCCTCAGTTCTTTCTCGTTCCGGCGAATCATGCCGACACGCTGGGAGTGGGAGCAACCAGGCCAGAAGGAGAATCAACCGGATCGTTTTCTCGCGCGAGATCTTATGGCTGATGAGGGCCGCCCTGCGGCGGGCTCTTGAAAAAGGCGGTGTTGCCGCCACCCCTTTTCTCGCGGGCTATCCGGGTCTCCCCGGGCAGAGCCGCATGGTTAGCGCAGTCGCCGGGCACGAGGCCGGGCGCTGCATGGATTAAACCACAGGACAGCGACAACACCATGAAGACAACATACTACGTAGGACTCGACGTGCACAAGGACTCAATCGCCATCGCCCACGCGGCCTCCGGGTCGCGGGGCGAGCCGGCCTACCACGGCGGGTGCGGCGGCAGCATCCTCGCCGCCGAGCGCGCGCTCCGGAAGCTCGCGGCCAAGCTCGGCGTCGGGCTCACCGACCTCAAGGTCTGCTACGAGGCCGGGCCGACCGGCTTGATCCCGCTGCGCGGGCTCTGCGGCGAGGCTTCGCATTGGCGGTGCCGCTCGCGCGGCCAAGCAGTGTGCTGGCGCGGAGGCTCGAGAAGCTCGGGGTCGAGTGCACGGTCATGTCGCCCT
>CAZKYJ010000002.1:0-28573 GCA_964556355.1 uncultured Verrucomicrobiales bacterium
GTTCAAGCCGGGGGCGGGCGTCGCCGTGCCCCCGTCGGCCTCGGTGGTCGTGCAGGCTAGCAGCGGGGCCGGGACGCTGACAGCCACCAAGTCTGTCTTTTATCCGCCGCTGCCTCTGGGTTCGGCATCCGTCCCGACGCCGGCCCCGCTCGATTTTGCCGAGGTGCAGTCCGACCCCTACCAGTTCAACGGGCAAATCGTCACCTCGTTTGGCGCGGGCAGTGGTTTCGTGGTCGATACCCGCACCGTGCTCACCGCTGCCCACGTCATCTTCGATGCGGAGGCACTAGCCTTCAGCCCTCGCGTCAGCTGGTTCTACCCGCGGCACCGGGGCAGCTTCGAGCCGGCTCCCCCGTCCGTCGCCCGGGGCTATGTGACGTTCGGATCCTACTCGGCCCGCCTCGCCACCGACCTCGCTGACCCAAATTTCGGGCTCGGAATCAGCTCTGCCGCCACGCAGCAAGAGGACGTCGCCGCCCTCTACTTTTTCCGGCCGGCCGGCCGTGGGGGCGACGGTGGGTTCCTCATCTCCGACCGGCTGCTACCCGGCGGTACCGATTGGCTCGCCGGACCGGAGCCAAAGTTCATCACCGGCTACCCGCTCGATCCGGCGACACCCGAGAACTGGGGCAGGATGCACGCCAGTGCCCCCGCCTCCTTCAATTTCAGTCCCGCCTATCCCAGCGACTCGCTCTCCCAGGTCTACACCACGACGTCCGTGCGCACCTTTCCCGGCAACAGCGGAGGCGCGGTCTACGTGCAGCACCCCTCCGGCGGCACCTTTCCGGCGGGGATCGTGATCGGACGGAACGGGAACACCCTCGTCCGCGCGCTCTCGGCCGACGTCGCCGACCTCATTGCCCGCGCCGAAGTGGTCGGCAACGGCGGCGCGCCGATCACCGGAGGGGGCGCCAGCTTCGTCGAGCCCAGTGTCTCCAGCGACGTCTTTCTCCAGACCTCGCTCATCGTCAATATGAACACCCCTGACGCGCGATGGGAACTCCTCGATGCCGGCGACCCGACCCGCAAGCTGACCGATTTCCCGCGGCGATCGGGAGCCCGCGTCAACCTCGCCTCCGGTGGCGACTTCGTCGTGGCGTTCACGGAGGTGCCGGAAATGGAACGTCCGGACAACATCACCGTCACCATGCCGCAGGGGCAGACCACCATCGTCGATGCCGAGTACACCATCCTGAACGCACTTTTCGCGTGGCGGGAAGAAAACGGGATCGAACTGACGGCGCTACTTCTCGATCCGGATTTCGACGGGCTCTCCTCGCTCCTCGAGTACGCCTTCGGTACGCTCCCCGGCGCCAACGATGCCGCCGCGGGGCGCCCGACCGCCACGACGGTGATCGTCGGTGGGCAGGAGTACCTCGCCATCCAGTTCCGCCGCCGAACGGGTGCCGATCTCGGGATCAGCTACGCGGTTATCGAATCGACCGCGCTGGGTAATCCGACCCCGCTCGACCTCGGCACCCACACGGTCGGGATGCCAGAAGATCTCGGCGGCGGCCTGGAATTGGTCACGGTCAGAGCGTCGACGCCCCTCTCCGGAGCGGGATCCGCACCAGCCCGCTTCCTCCAGGTCGCCGTGACGACAGCGGTCTCCAACTAGTCCGAAATTCGCCCCAGAGCGAGACGCTGCAGAGGACAGCCTCCCCATGTCGTCCGCCCGAGGATCCTGAAGTGGGAACGTTCCGACCCAACGGGGCGCCCCGAATCAGGCGGCTATTTTCGTTTCGCCCGGTGCCTGATAGCGATCAGTTTTAAGCATTCCCACAGTTCTCAAAGTATCTTGTGTGAGCGATCCGCGCCGGGTGGCACCCGAGAGAAATGGCCACTCTACGGGAGTTCGCCGCGGCAGCTCGGGCACCTGGCGCAATAGGCGGGATACGGAACCTTCGGGGTGAGCAAAGCCCGGATGGCCGGAGGTCTGCGGAGGTTCGGCTTCGACGAGGGCTGCTTCACCCCCGGCGAACTCCGGGATACCGACAACCCGCATACCGACTCCACCTACCTCGCCAGACCCAGCCGGACATCTCTCCCGCCCCTGAGTCCAGCATCGCACTCCCCGGTTCCACCGACCTCGCAACGGCACTCATTCGGCGGAATCGATCGGGGGAGACCACAGCCGGTTGCCTGCCACCTGGCGATGGAGCGTCCGGCCGGCAGTTCGTGCCGGTCACGGTGGAGAAAGTCATCCCAAGATGGCTCAGTCGCTCACCCGCACGCGGTAAAACCAGTCGCCGGCGGCATCGCTGTCCTCCAGGAACTGTTCGCTACCGGTTCCGGCCACCGCGACGACGACCGCTTCCCAGGTCAGTAGATCCTTGCTGCGGTAGAGGGAATAAGTTCGACCGATCGCACCTTCGACCGCGACGCGGGCGAGGCCCCCGCCCACGTCGTGAACAGCCGCCGCGAAGAATGACGCCGGATCTCTGGGATCGGTCAGCGCGGCAAATTCTTCTGCTGTCGTCCGCCCGTCACCGTCGGTATCTTTGGTCGCAATGTCAGGGTCACCAAGATCGTGAGCGTTGTGGAATAGCCAGCCATCGGCGATGGCGTCGCCGCGCGAATCGGCACGCTCGGCCACGAGTTCGTAGGCACCCAGATCGACGTCCGCCGACCCGTCGGCATCGCCATCGAGCGGCCTGGCCACCCCGTCGAAATCCCCGCCCAACCACTGGGCGAGCTCGGGATACTCGGACCGGAGGTCGATGCCCGCATCGACGGCCGGGCTGGTGGTGGCATCCTGCACCCAGACCTCGGCGAGTTCGTCCCAGCGTCCCGCGGCCGACTGGAGGCGCAGGCGCTCGGCGGCCTCGTCGACGAAGAGTGCATCGGCGTCGATGTTGCCCTCCAGCCAGGTCAATGTCGAGTTACTCGACACGCTGGCGGCACCCTCGCCCCCGTCGACGAGACAGTGTCGAACGGTGATGTGGGAGCCCGGATCCCCTTCCCACGGGCTGTCTTCGAGATCGAAGGTGGTGTTGCAATCTTGGATGATACAGTTGATTAGCGTCGCTTTGCCGCTTCCGGGAAAGAGGCAGTACGGCGGACCCCGGCGGCTCGTGTGATCGAAGAACCGCACCCCGCGCCCGCAGTTGGCGAGGGTGTTGTTGATGAGCAGCGCGTCGCACTGGTTCTGCACGGAGATCGCGGCGGCCGAGCAGTCGTAGATGAGGTTGTTGATCAGGACCGGACGGGATCTGTCCCGGAGGACGATGCCGTGGTCATCGCTACCGGCCACGATATTCCCGACGAGGATGGCCGAACAGCGTGTGGGGTTGATCATGTCGTCATGCCCCGGATCGATGAGGATGTTGTTCAGGATGAGCGGCACCGGATCGCTCTCGCCGTAGAGGTCGATGTCGTCGTTGTCCCCGTTGTGGCCGGTGAAAAAACACCCCTGCACCACGATGGGAGCGAAGCGCGTGTGGATCCCCTGCCCGATGCCGATGAAGCGGCAGTCCCGGATCGTCGCGGTGGCGATGCCGGGAAAATCTGGGTCGTCCGCAATGATAGCGATGGCGTCCCCCTCGGCGTTGGCACCGGCGTCGGGTAAGTTCTCAAAAAGACAGTGATCAATATCGACGTGGCTGGCCACCGCGACGACGGCTTGGAAGTAGTCGCGGTTTCCGGGCGGCGGGGTCGCGTCATCGCAGTCGTCGTCGTAGTAGTCTTTGTGGTCGCCCTCGCAATCGGAGTAGGCCACCACGCAGTGGCTCAGCCGCGACGGCTCCGCCTGGATCATGAGGATACGCCCCCAAGTGGTACCGTCGCCGAAATGGGTGAACTCGATGGGCGCCTCCTCCGTACCCACCGCGGTGAGGCTTCCGTTGACGACGAGTTGGACACCGTCGCGCGCCATGACGATCGTGCCGGCCTCAACGCTCAGCGCGAGGCCTTCCGGCACGGTGACGTCGGCGTCGAGCAAGACGGCGCCCGACCAGGTAGCAGCGGCGTCCAACCTACCGCCCACGATGTTCGCGGACGGCACTCCGACCACCTCGACGCTCTCGGTGGCGAGAACTCCCCCGGCAGCATCCACCGCGTCGACCGTCACCCGATTGATCCCTGCGGCCAGCGCCAAGGGGGCATTCCACGTCCCCGTGCCCGCATCGAAACCCGCCGCCAGCCCGTTGACGCGGACTTCGACCGTGCCGGCCTCGTCGGCGGTTCCGCCCACGTCGACGGTCGATCCGATGACGATGAACCGTCCCCCGTCGCGGACGATCGCCCCCCCACCCGCCACGACCCGCAATTCGGGGATCAGCGAGAAATCCGAACTGTTGAGCTGATTGTTGTGCCCCTCGATGGCTAGGACGTTTGCACCGGCTCGCAGCAGGTCGCTGGCCGGGCCGAGCACGAAGGTCTCCGCACCGCCCGCCTCGTGGGAGCTGAACGTGGTCACGGCGGCGACGTCTTGACCGGCCATGTTTGACGAGCGCGCGACCTCAACGCCATTCACGTAAGCGACGAAACCGTCGTCGTAGTCGATTGCGAGCTCGAGTTGCCCATCGGGCACCTCGCCGAGCGAAAATGCTTTCCTCGTATAAACGGCTCGGTAGGAACCCTCCATGTCTTCCAGCACCGTGGCGTCGTCGCCATCGTCGTAGCCGATCCCCGTAGCGCCGACAAGCCAGCCCGAGTCGTCGAATCCGACGCCGCGCCACTCGTCGAGCGGCGCGCTCGGGACGCTGGTGCCTTTGAAGTAGCGCCAGTCCTCGCCGACGGAGACCAGCGTGCCATCGGCCGCGATGCCGCCAACGTTGACCGTGAGGGCAGGCGACGGAGCGGCGACGCAGAAATAAAGCATGGCGATGAGCGTGCGGGAGGACGGCTTCATGGGTCTACCATACGGCAACAATCGGGCTTTGGGGACGGTGGGTATTTTGGTGGACTTTGGAGTCCTGCGCTGGGTGAAGCTCTGGATCGGATCACCTCGGAAGCACGCTCCCAAGTCTCTGCTCGTGTCCGCTGACGACACCGCGATATCCGATCAGAAACAGAACGAGGGTCACTCCGACGAAAGTTCCGAATCCCATCGGAGTCATCGCACCCCCGCCAAGAGGGGCGCCAATCGCCCCGACGAAAAAGCAGGCAATCTGAAGGCAAGCCAAGGGGCCGCTGATCCGCGCGAAAAAGACATTCCGCGGATCGTGATCCGACGGCACCAGCCAGTAGCGCCGCCCCTTCATCCCTACCTTTCCCGGTTGAAGTAGATTTTCACGAACTGCATGTGCTTGTCCTCGTCGAAACCCTTCTCCAAGAACTTTTCCGCCTGGTCGATGAACGTGCGCGAGAACCGAATGTCCGCGCCGGTGTCGAGGCGCATCTTTCCCTTCAGTTTTTTCCGCTCGCGTTCGGCAATCTTCTTGGAAACGGTGAAGGTGTCGTCGAGCGGATCGACGTCGTTCTCGGTCTCGTAGTCGGCTTTGAAACTCCCGAACTGCTCGATGATTTCGGGTTCGGCGAGCACTTCGGACTCGAAGGTGGCACGGTCGAAAGATTCAGACTCCGTGAGGTGCCCCATGGCGCGGTCGGCCAGCGACATCCGCTCGTCCGCGCGCGTCGCTTCGGGGAGTCCTTGTTCGGCGAACTTCACGCAGAGGTCGGCGTAGCGCCGGGTCAGGTAGTCCTCGTCGCGCATGGCCTCGACGTTGAGGAAGTCGCGATTCCAAAAGTGGGTCTCGGTGCTTGTTTTGTCGAACTTGTAGACGGCGAACCCTTTGTCCCGCCAGGTGTCAACGATCAGACACCACTTATCGATCTTGTCGGGATAAATCCCCTGCTGCGTGGTCAGTTGCAGGTCGCCCCCCGCTGCCACCGATACCTGAAGGAAGGGCACTTTGCTCTCGGATTTGATGATGCTGATGGCCTGGCACACCTCGCCCCCCGCCACCACCCCGCTGATGAGCGCCACGCAGAGGTCGCCGGACTTGATGTTCGGGTGGTTCGACTTGTCATAGAGGAACTTGGCCATCTTCGCCCCGTTCTCCAAGAGCGAACCGGGCTTGTCGAAAATCCCTGCCGCGTAGCCGAAGACCTCGTTCTTGGCCACGTCGTCCGGGTGGCGAAAGCGAAATTGCTCCAGCGCTCGGAACGGCTTTAAAAAGCACGTCGTGAGCAACTCGCCCTCGGACTCGTCGAAGCGGCAAAGCGACTTCGAGGTCTGCAGAGGCTCGTCCCTGCTCGGGTTGCCCACCTTCGCGAGCGCCATTGAGTCGAGTTCCGCATCCTTAAAATTGATCGTTAATCCCATAGAATTCTGCCTCAGACGCCACCGATATCGAGCGTGTAGCTCTTCTCGCCCGGGAAGAGGACGTGGATCTTCGGCGCCTCCGCGCTCCCGCTGATATGGTTGAGGAAGACGACGCTCAACTTGCCCTCGGGCAACGCCTCGATGCGGTAGCCCTCGGCTCCTTCGGGAAGTTTGCTCTCCCAGCTCCCGGTGATCATCACCGGATCGTCCGCCTTCTCCAAGGCTTTCCCGCCGTGGGTGGTAAAGCGGAACGAAAAGGTTGGCTCGAACTCTCCCGAAGGCGCGAAAGAAAATTCCACGCTCCGCCGCACGAAGGCCATCGCCTGCTTGACCAGCCCCGCCTTGGCCCGCTCGTCCATGGCTCCCAGCACGGCGTTCGTCAGGTAGGGGGTCGTCGTCGGATCCGCTTCGAAACACCGGGCATCGACCTCCACTTCAATCCGCACCGCCCCATCGGCGAAGCTGCCGCGCACGGGAACGTCGGGCGCCGGGTGCGCCAAGACGGCACCAGAGAGAAGGATCGCCGTCGCCAGCTGCCGGAACGCCGCCATGTGGGGGTATCGGGAACAATTCATGGAGCACTAATGCACGGTTTTCGCGCCGCCTTCATCGCCAAATGTGATCTTTTCATCGGACAACAATTCCCCTTGCCGAAACTACGGCCCCCGCTTCAGGTTATATCCTTGCGATTCGGCGCACCCGATGGCGCGCGGAGTCGTAATGTTGTTCAGGCGGATACGAACCAAATCCGTGTGCCGCCTCGCAACCGATTCGAAACCACCAATACCAAGCAAGCCATGAAAAAAATCCTAGCATCCATCGCCGCTCTCAGTATCGCCCTCACCGGAGCTTACGCCGGTTGCGGAAAAAAGGTCGATAACGTCGGCACGCTCAAGTCTTACGACGCGACGGCCAAAGAGATGATCGTCGAGGCGAAAGGCAAAGAGACCAAGATCACCGTCACGCCCGACACCGAATCCAAGGACAAGGATGGCAACGAGATCTCCATCGATGATCTCGTCGGCAAAGAAGTCAAAGTCGTCAGCGAGCACAGCAAAGCCGACTCGGTCACCGAGAAAGCCTAGGCGACACTTTCCAGATCCGGTTTTCCCCTAGGAAAACCCTTTTCGAACACCCCGCGGGTGCCTCCGGCTTCTCGCGGGGTGTTTTTTTTTTCACATTCCAGTTGCGCATGAGATTCAATCTCACTAAGGATGGAGGCCGCTGTTCTTGAGACTCAGTCGCACCCCAATCATCAACCACCTACGCATTACCGCAAATCCATCATGCCCACATCGGAATCCAACCACCCAACCCGCTCAGCGTTCGACAGAACCGCCCTCATCACGGCCGCTGGCCTGGCGTTTTCTCTGGCCGACTCCGACGCCGGGAGCCGCCGCTTCGCCTACAGCTACGAGGTGACGACCGCGCCTCAAGGGTTGCTCGAACTTGAAAACTGGGTCACCTGGAAGCACTCGGACGACCGCGACCGTTTCGAATTCCGGCACGAGATCGAATACGGTCTCACCGACAAACTACAGATCGCTCTTTACCTCGCCGACTGGCGGTACGACGACTTCAGCGACGACCGCGAAGACAAAGCCGAGTACCGGAACAGTGCGATCGAGGTGATCTACAACCTCAGCGATCCCGTCAACGATCTGCTCGGATCCGCGCTCTACGGCGAGGTGCAGCTCGGGCCGGAGAAGGTCGAACTCGAAGGTAAGATCCTCCTGCAAAAGAATTTCGGTCCGTTCGCCGCTGTCTACAATTTCACCCTCGAGGCCGAGTGGGAAGGCGAAGATCTCGACAATCTCGACGAGAGGAAAGGCGTCATCGAAAACTCCGTCGGCCTGAACTACCAGTTCTCACCGAAGTTTTTCGTCGGCGTGGAGGCGCTCCACGAGTTTGAAATCGAGGACTGGGAGACCCGCGGCGACGACGCCGTCTACGTCGGCCCCAACGTCTCGTTCCGCACCGGAAACTTCTTCGCCACGGCGGCCGCCCTCTTCCAGGCGACGGATCTGGAGAGCGAGCCTGATTCCCAGGTCCGCCTGATCGTCGGCTTCGATTTCTAGCCCCTACTCGAAGGAAATCGTGTCGAGGGTTTCGCAACTCTGGCGCTCCGCTCTCGCGTGCGGAGCACTGGCGGTCTCGGGCTGCGTGACCCTCGACCAGCTGGCTCCGCCGGTGGAGGCGCTGTCCTCCCCGGCGGGGCACTCCCAGCTCAGCCGTGGGCGCACGCTCTACGTGACCACTTGTGCGAAGTGTCATTCGGTCGAGCCGGTCTCGCGCTACACCGCGGCGGAGTGGCGGGACATCATGCCGGATATGGCCGACGAGTCAAAGCTCACTCCCGCCGATGAAGCCGCCGTGACCGCCTACATCATGGCCGCCCTGCACGCCCCCGCCCTCTAGAGCGCCATCCCGAGTTGCCACGGCGCGCGCATCTCCCGCGAACGCCGGGCATCGGCCTCGCGGTCATCGACAAAGGCCTCCGCAGCAGGATCCCAATCGAGTTTCCGCCCGAGCTGCATGGCGATGTTCCCCAGGTGGCAGATCGTGGCGCAGCGGTGCCCGAACTCGGCCGGAAAATACGGTGCCTCGCGGGATTTCACGCAGTCGAGGAAGTTGCGATGCTCGCCGCCGGGCTCGCGGAAGAGCCGGATCTCGTCCGGCCCGGGCTCGCCACGCAGGATCTCGCGGTCGTGCGCCTCCAGCCCCGCCGCCCAGCCCGGGTTCCCCACCCAGCCATCGCTCCCGATAAAGCGGAGAGCCGTGCCGCCACTCTTGACATGGAGCTCGACACCGTTGGCGTAGCGGTAGGTCAGGTCGTAATCGACGAACGTGTTGAACAGGCTTCCGGGTGTGATCGTCCCCTTCCCTTCCACCGAGACCGGCCCCGTGGCCTCGGTGTCGTTGGCCAGCTGGACGGTATCGAGCTGGTGCATCCCCCAGTCGGTCAGCAGTCCGCCGGAGTAGTCCCAGATCTGCCGCCAGTGCATCGGCTTCGTCCGGCTGGCGGTGAACGGCGCGTCCGGCGCGGGGCCGAGCCACATTTCGTAGTCGAACCCTTCCGGCACCGGCGCCGGTTCCTCGTTCGGGAAATCGTCACCCCGCGGCAGCTGCACCTCGACCCGCTCCAACTTGCCGATCCTGCCGTTGCGCACCAGCTCGGCCATCTTGTGGTAGTTGATCATGCTGCGGTCTTCGGTCGAGGTCTGGAAAACCCGCCCGGTCCTGGCGACGAGGTCGGCCAGGTAGCGCCCTTCCGCGATGGTCAGCGTCGGCTTCTCGCAGATGACATCCTTGCCCGCTCGGAGCGCGAGATCGGAAATGAGCGTGTGCCAGTGGTCCGGCGTCGAGATCATCACTGTGTCGATGTCGTCCCGCGCGATGATCTTGCGGAAATCATCCTCCAGCGCGCAGTCGCCATTGCCGTAGGCTTTGTCCGTCATCGCCTTGGCCTTTTCCATCCGGTCCCGGTAGGGATCACAGACGGCTAGGACGCGGGCGTCGGCCTGCTGGAGGAACATGTTCAAGTTCCGCCCGATCCCGTGCCCGCCCGTGCCGATGAACCCGACGGTAATCTGCTCGCTCGGCGCGACCTGGCCGCGCACGAGAACATTCGGGAAACCGGCCACCGCTGCTGCGCCAATGCCCTGCTGCAAAAACCGACGTCGCGTGCTCATGTCCGACCCTACGATGAGGTCGACGGTCTGCAATCGCTACGTCCCCCGAGTCCCTGGCAGCATCGGACATCGCCTTTGCCGACGATCGAGGTCTCACCATCAAGGCGATCCGGACGCGGCGTTCTCTGAAGGGAGGTTTTTGATTTCTTCTCGAAGCGAAGAATTCTCCTCTTCGATCTTTAGGATGGCGTTCATGAGACTTTCCACCAGCTCCTCCGGAGGAATCATTCCCCACCACGGATCGTACATTTGTAGAGTGTGGCTCCACTTTTCATTCGAGCGAATTGCGTCCGCGAGAACCTTACCGGCGCGCTTCTCCTGCCTGATGAGTTCTGCCATCTGCGCTTCGACCTCCAAGTCGAGCCCGATGGCACGCGCGTTGTCGGACTCCATCGCGGCCAGACGATCACGGATCTCACTCGCGAACGTCTGCTGCTGATCCGAGACCGACTCCAGCTGTCGCGAAAGGTTTACGATCTCACGTTCTAGCACGGAGATTGTCTCCGTTTTTGCGGCAAGCTCCTCCGCCAGCGCGACTCGCTCGGTCTCCAAGGCATCGAGCTTTGTGGAATCGTCAGAGCAGGCGGCGAGCCCGACGGCCAGGACAATCGCTACCGCGGTTCGCTGCGTGCCTGCTAGATTTAGGTCGGGCATCGAGATTCCGTTTCCGCCGTGTCCGTCGATAGTGATCGCTGTCGGTTACATCGTCAACCCAAGCAGACCCTCCAACAATTTTTCTGGCGACCGAAGGCATTTCGAGGCAGGCTTCCCCCCATGGAACCCTCGCTTTTCAAAAAGTTCGGACCGGGAGGCGTTTCCCGGCGTGCCCTCATCCAATCGGGACTGGCGACGGCTGCTGCCGCGGCTGGCGGGTTCGCCAGCGCGGCCGACGGCGCCCCCTCTCCCGCCCCCGATCCGCGGCGCGCCTCCCCGAAGCGCTACCCGATGAAGAAATCGATCAACCTCTGGGCGTTTCCCTACCCGGACCGGATGAACCTCCGGGAGTGCCTGCAGCTGGCCAAGGACGCGGGCTTCGACGGGATCGAGCTCAACTACGACCTGGAGAGCGATCTCTCGCCGAAAGCCGGCACCGCCGAGTTCACCGCGATCCGCAAGATGGCCGAGGAGATCGGTATCGCCATCAGCGGGCTCTGTTCGTTTCTCTTTTGGCCCTATCCGCTCTCCAGCAACGACCCTGCAAAGCGCGCCCGGGGTATCGAGCTGGCCGGGCTCATGGCGCAGGCCGCTCACGACCTCGGCACCGACAACCTGCTCGTCGTCCCCGGCGCCGTGCACATCCCGTGGCGCGACGACCACGAACCGGTGCCCAACGACGTCTGCGACCGGCGGGCCCGCGAGGCCGTCGGCCAGCTCGTGGCCTCGGCCGAGAAGCTCGGGATCTCACTCAACATCGAGAACATATTCTTCAACGGCTATCTCATGACCCCGATGGAGATGAACGCCTTCGTCGATAGCTTCGGCAGCGAGCACGTCAACGTCCACTTTGATACCGGCAACATCATGATGTTCCAGTATCCCGAGCATTGGATCTCCGTCCTCGGCGACCGCATCCGCAACGTCCACCTCAAAGAGTTCACGAAGAAGGGCACCGACTTCAGCCTCGAAACCTTCCGCCCGCTCCTCGATGGCACCACCGACTGGCCGGCGGTGATGGAAGGGCTCGACGCGACGGGTTACCAAGGCTACGTCACCTTCGAGTACTTCCACCCGTACCTCCACTACCCGGAAGCCCTCGTCCACCAGACGTCGGACTCGCTCGACCGGATGCTCGGGCGGATCTAGAAACCGCCGGGTTCCGTGTTAGAGACCTGCCGTCCTGCGCGCCGTCCTGCGCCGGCGCAGGCTTGCCGCCGCTGCAGCCCCGACGACGAGCAGGGTCGCCGCGGGCTCGGGAACGATGGTCGCGTTCAGGCTCCAGTAGAGCGCCTGCCCCTGCCCTCCCTCGAAGGTGTTCCCGTTTATGACAGCCTCGGAGAACGGGTTTCCACCGCCGTTCGTCGCTCCGCCGAAGTTGCCGATATCTCCCCCACGGAAAGCACTGGCCGAATCGTCCCCCGACCAGTTTGTCCTCGTCCCGATATTGGCAAGGCTAAAGAGATCGCGGGTGACGCCGCCTCCGGAGGGCTGCACTCCGATCTCCAAGGTCGCGGCGGTGAGCGGGTCGAAAACCACGGCGACCGAGTATTCCGTGCCCGCCTGTAGGGCGCCGAAAGAGCTTATCGCGCCAATCATGTTGTTTCCCGAAGCCCAATCGAGGTCGTTGAAGCCCCCGATCTGGTCACCGGCGGAACCGTTCATTTTGCTGATGAAATGAAGCTGCCCACCGAGGAGGTAGAGCCCAGAGCCGTTGGCGTCCCCGCCGATCTCGATGAGGCTCACCGCACTGGTCACCGAATCCAGATCCCCTGCAGCCGGAGTGAACGTGACGTTGAATGTCATCCCGATGGCGTTCCCGGCCCCGGGATCAAGGGCGTTGAACCCGCCGGGACCCGAATCGTCGTCGGTCAAAGAATCGAAGCGGGCGTCCACCGGATCGAGGTTCACGATGGTGGCGGCGGGCGACTGAGCCGCCCAGAGGAATGGCAGCGTGACCCACGCAAGCGCGTTGAGGGAAGATCGGTTCATGGCTGGTGGCGTCGCACCGCCATCCCGGAAAGAGAAGCGGCACTCCGAAAAACTTCTACAAAGACCACCCGATCTGTCAAGCGATTCGCTCTCCCGGCGGCGCGGCCCGGCGGGTGTTGCCGTCGAGGCCCCACCGCGCGATGCTAGCCGCGGCGCCGTACCGAAAGGGAAAAATGCATGAACGAACTCGTCGGACATCTTGTCGTCTCCGCCCACAGCGTGGCCACGATTGCCATGTTTGGCATCATCTGGTTCGTGCAAGTCATCCACTATCCCGGCCTCGATCTCCCGACGATGACCGGGCGAGAATACGGGGCCAACGCCCGTCGCACCGGATGGGTCGTCGGACCGATCATGGTCGTCGAGGCCGGTTCGGCCCTGGCGCTGCTCTGGCTGGCGCCACACCTTCGCATGGTCGTCCTTTTCGCTATGATCGTGGTGCTCTGGGCACTCACGTTCTTAGTCTCGGCCCCTCTCCACCGACGGCTGATTTCCGGAGGGTACGAGCGGGCGACGGTGGAGCGTCTCATCCGGACGAACTGGCCGCGCACCGCGCTGTGGACGATCCGGGCGGTTGCCGTCGCTACAGCCAGCCCTTCCGTTTGAAATAGGTGATCATCCCGACCGTGACGAGCACGAAGACGCCCCAGAGCGCGGGATAGGCCCAGGCCCGATGCAATTCGGGCATCACTTCGAAATTCATGCCGTAGATCCCCGCGATGAAGGTCAGGGGGAGGAAGATGGTCGCGATGCTCGTGAGCACTTTCATGACTTCGTTCATGCGGTTGCTCAGCACGGCCATGTGGAAGTCCCGCAGCCCGGCGGCGGTTTCCCGCAGGTGCTCCGCCGCCTCCACCGCATGGCTGGCATGGTCGAGGAGGTCCCCGAAATACGGCCGGGAGTTTTTGGTGATCAGTTTGTTGCCGCTCCGCTGCACCGTCCCGATCACCTCGCGCATCGGTCGGACGAGCCGGCAGATATACGTCGCCTCTTGCTTGAATGAATGGATCTCGCCGATCTCGACTTTCCCCGCATCACGAATGAGCTGGTCGTCCAGCTGGTTGGCGTCGATCTCCATCTCGTCGAGCACGATGAGATAGTGGTCGACGAGGGCGTCGAGGATCGCCCAGGTGAGATAGTCGACCCCCCGCTTGCGCAGGCGCCCGGTGGCCGTGCGGATGCGCTGCACCACGGGCTCCCACAGGGCGGGTTCCTCCTCGTGGAACGTGAGCACCACATTGGGCAACATGATGAGCGCGAAATGCTCGACCTCGATATGGTCGGTCGCCCGCTCGAAGCGGAGTTCCCGCGCGGTGACGAAAATGTAGCTCCCGAGGTCTTCCGCCTTGGGGCTATGCCGGGTATTGACAATATCTTCTTGCACCAGCGGATGGACACCGTAGGTGCCGAGCATTTCACCGAGTTTTTCCGTATCGCTCAGGCCGATGACCTGGATCCAGGTAGGCGAGGCCGTGGACTCGAAGGCGCAGCACTCTTCGAGTGAGGTGCACGCGAGCTCGCGGCACCCCTCGCGATCGTAGTCGATGACGCGGAAACGGGTGCCGGCCTCGGGCTTGTCCCCCATGTAGTGAAGGGTGCCCGGCGACTGGGCGGGCAGCCGGGTATCCCGCGGGCCGCGCAATTTGTTGAGCTGGTCGATCCGGTCTTCGGCCAGAGCCTCGTCATCCTCCCCTTCACCGCGGGTGGGGCCAACGTCGGCATTCGGGGATTCGGGATCGGACGGCATGGCGAAGCGGTAACCGCATCGGGGCCGCGGATCAAGGGATCGGCCGCACGTTCACTATTTGCGTCGGGTGCCACCCTCGCCTACCTCATGGCCGTAGGAACGTGCTCTTCAGTTGATCCGCACACCGCATGTCTGTTTTTATCGCCCACCCCCAAGACGTATCCGATACGCCACTCGACGACCTCCCCGACCAGCTGGCCGAGCGCTCCGTCGATGCCGCCCACCCAAAATTCCTCGTCGGTTGGCGCGAGTGGCTCGCCCTGCCCGACCTCGCCATCCCCGGGATCAAAGCCAAAGTGGACACCGGGGCGCGCACCTCGGCGCTCCACACCCACGACTACGAAATCGTCGAACGGGACGGCCGGGAGCACGTGCGCTTTCACATCCGCCCGCTGGTGCGAAGCCCGCGGATCGAGGTGGCCTGCGAGGCTCCCCTCCTCGACCGCCGGCAGGTCAAGGACTCGGGAGGCCACCCGGAGATCCGCCCATTCATCGAGACGACGGCACGCATCGGCGAGTTCGAGTGGAAGATCCAGATGTCCCTCACCAATCGCGAGGGGATGAAATTCCGCATGCTCCTCGGGCGGACCGCCCTCTCCGGCCTCTTTCTCGTCGACACCCAGAGTTCGTTCCTCATGGGACCCAGCTTGTCGAAACTCTACCGGAAGGCCGACGCGGCCAGGGCGGAAGACGCGGACACCAACGAAGACTGAGCATCCGCCCACCTCCCAAACCCGAAACCAGATCCATGAAAATCGGAATCCTATCCCGCAACCGCCGACTCTATTCGACCAAAAGCCTCTGTGATGCCGCGAAAGCGCGCGGTCACGAAGTCCGGGTGATCGACTATCTCAAGTGCCACATGAATATCACGTCGCACAACCCCCAAATCTACCTCGGGGACGAGAGCCTGACGGGGTTCGACGCGGTGATCCCGCGCATCGGGGCGTCGATCACCTTCTTCGGGACCGCGGTCGTCCGACAGTTCGAAATGATGAACGTGTTCTCGGTGACCGAGTCGGTCGCCATCTCCCGCTCGCGGGACAAGCTGCGTTCGCTCCAGCTCCTCGCGCGCAAGGGCATCGGCCTCCCCGTCACGGGGTTCGCCAGCGACACGGCGGCGACGAAGCACCTCATCAAGCTTTGCGGCGGCGCCCCCCTCGTCATCAAGCTCATGGAAGGAACCCAGGGCGTCGGCGTCGTCCTCGCCGAAACCGGCAAGGCGGCGGAGTCGGTCATCGAGGCTTTCCGGGGACTCCAGGCGAACATTCTGGCACAGGAGTTCATCAAGGAGGCGGGCGGCGCTGATATCCGCTGCCTGGTCGTCGGAGACAAGTGCGTCGCGTCGATGAAGAGACAGGGCAAGGAGGGCGAGTTCCGCTCGAACCTGCACCGCGGAGGTTCGGCGACCGTCATCCGCATCACCCCGGAGGAACGCTCGACCGCCGTGCGCGCGGCCAAAGTGATGTGGCTCAATGTGGCGGGGGTCGACATCCTTCGCTCGAACCACGGGCCCGTCATCATGGAGGTCAACTCGTCGCCCGGCCTCGAAGGGATCGAAACGGCCACCGGCAAAGACATCGCCGGGATGATCATCGACTTCATCGCAAAGACCGCCGGCGCCGGGGCGACGAAGACGCGGGGGAAAGGATGAGGGCTCGTGTTCGGGCTTCAATTTTCGGCTTTCAGGGCATAGCATGGGCGATCCGAAGTCTGCCAAGCTGAAAACTGAAGACCCCATGCCCTACGCGATCGCCGGCACCGCAATCCTGCCGGGGGAGCGGAAGACCGTCGATCTGCCGGTCGGAACGACCACGAGCCACGAGATCGTCCACCTCCGGGCGCACGTCGTCCGCGGAAAATCTGCGGGATCCACGGTGCTCGTCTCCGCGTGCGTCCACGGCGACGAGATCAACGGGGCCGAGATCGTCCGGCGCCTGCTCCGCTCGCCCTCGCTGAAAAAGCTGCGCGGGACACTGATCGCCGTGCCCATCGTCAACGTCCCGGCCTTCTCCAACCGGGCGCGCTACATGCCGGACCGGCGCGACCTGAACCGGCTTTTCCCCGGCTCGCCCACCGGCTCGCTCGGGGCGCGCCTCGCCCACGTGTTCCTCAACGAGATCGTGACCAAAGCCGATGTGGTGATCGACCTGCACACCGGGGCGGTCAACCGGCCGAACCTCCCGCAGATCCGCACCACCGCCGACGACGAGCGCTCGGCGGAACTGGCGAAGATCTTCGACGCCCCCGTCACCCTCCTCGCCGGCCTGCGCGAGTCATCGCTCCGCGCCGCGACCTTCGAGCGGGGCATCCCGATCCTCCTCTTTGAAAGCGGGGAAGCGCTGCGGCTCGATACGCCGTCCATCCGGTTTGGCCTGCGCGGAACGCTTTCGGTGATGCGCCATCTCGGGCTCCTACCGACCCGGCGCACCAAGCCGGAAAAGGCCGCCAAGGGACACGGCACCGTCTTCTGCAAGCGCAGCTCGTGGGAGCGGGCTCCCATCGGCGGGCTCTTCACCCCGCTGGTATCCTTGGGTCGCGCCGTCAATACCGGCACGGTCCTCGGCTTCGTCGCCGACCCGGACGGCACCCGGGAGACTTTCGTGGAAGCGTCCCGCGACGGCATCGTCATCGGGCGGACGAACGAGGGCATCGCCGACGAGGGCGACGGCCTGTTCCACATCGCCTCGTTCAAGAACCCCGAGAGCGCCGAGGGCACCATCAACCGGACAGCCAACGCGCTCCCCAGCATCCCCGCAGAAGAAGACGACCACCCCGTGCCCTACGATCCGTTCACGGATGTCGTCTGATAAGCTGTCTAAATGGTGATGTTAGTGCCGTGGGATTCCCCGAAGCCATGGGCGAGGCGCGAGGAGGAAGTCGCGCGGGCTCCACGCCCGACGAACAACAATGCCCGTCGTTGCGGGAATCCCGCCCGGAGGGGCGTCGCCCCGATCTGGTGGTGCCAGCCCGTTTTTCTCACCATGGATGGCGATGTCGGTGCTGACAGGACTTTTCAGGCAGCTTCTGAGCGCCGAGGGGCTCGTCCGACCCGCCTAGTTCTTGAAATCCCTCGCGGCGAAGACCATCCATCCCAGGACGAAACAGGTGGCCCCCGCACCACCGAGGAAGGCGTAGGAGCGGAGCATCTCGGCGACCGGGACGTTGTCGCGGAAGACCTCGATCCACGCGTTCATTTTCGGCGTGAAGAAGTAGCCCCGGTAGTCGGCGAGAAAAGGCATTTTCTCGAGGACGAAATCGACGAAAACGAGGGTGAGCGCCAGGATGGTGGCGGCGGCAGGCTTGATGCGCAGGCAGGAGAAGAAGAACGCGAACGAGGCGACCGTCGACATGCTCAGGCCGAGAAACCCGACGGCGGTGAAATAGCGCCGCAGACCTTCGCCCCAGGGATAGAGGGTCAGGAGGCGCTGCTCGGGAGCCGCCACGAGGAAGGTGCCGCCCCAGCCGCGGATGGCCACGCCGGCGAGGAAGCTCGTAGCGCCGATGAAGGCGATTAGGACGAGGGCGTAGATGAGGCAGGCGATCCACTTGGTGAAAAGGACGCGAAAACGGGAGACCGGGCGGCAGAGCACCATGCGCAGCGTGCCGTCCTCGGAGTCTTTGGCGACGATGTCACCCGCCACCAGCGCCACGTAGATCCCGCCGAGCAGGAAAACCGAGAACGAGAGGACGAGGAAGGCGAGGGTGAGTGCGGACATGACCTCCACCCCCGCACCGGCCTCCTCCGCGGTGCGCCGGATCCAGCGCTGGGGGCCGTCGAGTTGGAAAAAGCCGATGAGCGCGGTCTCGAGCACGAGGAAAGCGCCGAAGCCGATGTAGGTCCGCTTCCGTGCGAGCAGGCGCACGAGTTCCCATCGCAGCTGGACGAGCAAGAGCATCACCGCAGGTCCTCCCGGACGTCGCCCGCCCCGGACGACACTTCGAGGTAGAGGTCCTCCAGCGTCCGGCGGAGGGGGGAGATCTCCCGCACGCCGATACCGGCGGCGACGAGCGCCCGCACCAGAGCGGCACTGGTAAGGTCGTCCGGGAGCACGACGGTCTCGGGCAACGGACGGCCGACACCAAGCTCGTCGAGGACCGGATCCAGCGAGCGCGGGCCCTCGGTGACCAGCCGCCACTGGCGATCCGAGCCGGCGCGCACGGCCCCCTCGTGGACGAGTTTGCCGTGGCGGAGGATGGCGAATCGGTCGCACATCTGTTCGACCTCGGTGAGGAGGTGAGAGTTGAGGAGCACCGTGATGCCGCGCTCGTCGCGGAGGCGCAGGACGAGTTCGCGGAACTCTTTGATGCCGCCGGGATCGAGCCCGTCGGTCGGCTCGTCGAGGAGGAGGAGCTGGGGGGAGGGCAGGAGCGCCTGGGCCAGCGCCAGGCGCTGTCGCATCCCGTGACTGTAGGCACCGACGCGGTCCTGGATACGTTTTTCCAAACCGACGAGCGCAACCGCCTCGCGGGCCACCGCCCCGTCCCACCAACCCGAGTAGGCGCAGAGCATCCGGAGGTTCGCCCAGCCCGAGAGGTATTCGTAGAACGCCGGCCCCTCGAAGATCGCGCCCACCTTGCGCAGGGCCGACGCGCGGTCTTCCTGCACCGAGACACCGCCGATGGTCACCTCGCCGTCATCGGGCTCGACGAGGCCTAACATGACACCCAATGCGGTGCTCTTGCCAGCCCCGTTGTGCCCCAGGAGACCGAAGATCTCGCCCTGGCCAACGGAGAAGCCGACACCGTCGAGCGCTGGCTGGGCAGCGCGAGCGAAGCGCTTGTGCACGCTTTTGAATTCCAGCAGCGAGTCCATCACCGGCGGCCGCCCACGCTGAATTGCACCTCCGTGGCCACGTGGCCGTCGGCGTAGAGGATGTTCACCTCCTGGTTCACCGATTCGTGGAAGTTCTCCTTGTCCGAGATGACCGGGATCCCGGTGCCGCCCGACTGCAGCCCGAAAAAGCTCTCGTTGCCCGAGCGTTGGCCGTTGAGGAGCGAGTTCCAAAAGTAGCTCGTCCCGGTCTCGTGGCCGATGCCCGCCGCGTCGGCAGGGCAGATGAAGGCATCGCTACCGTCGATGTACTCGGCGAGGACGGTGTCCAGTGCCGGCTCGTCGTCGCCCGGGCTGGACCGCGCGGCCACCATGGTCGGCAGGACGCCGTGGTGCTCGGCGATATAGACGTTGAGCGCCACCCCGAGGGTCCGCAGGTTGTTCTGGCACGCGCTGCTCAGCGAGCGCGCCTTGATGCGGTTGAACACGGGCACCGAAATACTCGCGAGCACGGCGATGACGGCCACCGCCACGAGCAGCTCCAAGACGGTGAAAGCGGCGTGCCGTCGTCTCATCGCCCCGCCCTCACCCGCTGTTGCATTTTCTCCAGCACGGGGGCGAGATCCATCTTCGTGTCCGCACTCGCGCTCTGGTAGAAGGCCTCCAATCCGCTGGCCACCATTCTGTCGTACAACTCCGGGTCGAGCGCGTCCAACTCCTCGCGCCCACGATCGCGCCCCGATTCGTTGTCGATGTCGGAAAGTGCCCGGTCTACCACCTCCCGGCGGCGCTCGGGCGTCATCGCATTGAACGACTGCATCATCTTTTTGAAGGTGGTATCCATCGTCGATTCGATGAAGAGGATCTTCTCCCCGTCCCGCAGCGACGCGTAGAACCCCTCCTCCCCCGCCTCGCCCTCGCGAAATTCCCGGCGGCGGTCGAAGGGCAGGGCGTTGACCCTTTCGGCCACCTCTAGGATGATCTCCCGGCGTTCGCCCGGGTCGCCCTCCGGCAGCGGGTGCTCCCGCACGTAGGCGATGATCTTCTCCGGGGTCATCTCGATGCTATCGGCGATCCGCCCGACCGCCCACACGGCGCCCCAGACGCCGACGAGGACGAGTGCTGCGATGAGGAGGAGGCGCTGGCGTGGCATCCGCCACCATTACGCGCGGGGAGGCACTCCGGCAATCCCTTCGATCCGCCGGATGGCGCGAGCGCGGCGCCACCGCCCGGCTGGCACCCCGCCCGCAACGTGCTAGCGTTCGCTCTGGAATGGACGACGTCACCGACATTGCGGCCAAAGAGATTCTCGACACCATGCTCGGCTATCTCGGGTTCGTGGCCGAGGTGCGCAGAGACGAAGCCGCCGGGGAACATGCGCTCCAGGTCTTCACTGCCGAGGCGGCGCTCCTCATCGGGCGCCGCGGCGACCGCCTGGACGACATCCAGTACCTCGTCAATACCCTGCTGCATTCCAAGCTCCCGGGCGCCCCGCGCGTCCGGGTCGACGTCGAACACCACCGCGCGATGCAGGAAGACAAACTCCTCGAGGGAGTCCGGGCGGTCGCCGACCGCGTGCGGACCACCGGGCGCCCGGCCCAGCTCGAGCCGCTCAATGCCTACCACCGGCGCCTCGTGCACAACGCGTTCGTCGGCGATCCCGATGTCGAGACGGCCAGCCCGAAGGTGGGCGGACGGCTGAAGCGGATAACGCTGCGCTGCCGGCGGAAGAAAAACTGGACCGGCTAGCGTATTCCTGCTTGCTTGTCCTAGGATCTGTGGTATCCCCATTGCCCCTCCGGAGCGTCCGCGCTCCGGAGGTTTTTTTCCCGCCCCCATCCACCCGACCTGCTAACCCATTTACGCACCAGTGGCCACCGATACCATCCTCGAACGACCGCGCTCCGCGACGGACGCCGGACCGGTGTCATTCGCGCCCCGCATTCCAGCACCCATGAAGAGCGACCTCGTCGAAAAAGCCCGGGAGATCGTCCCGCACCCACCGCTTCTGATCAACATGATCTCCAAGAGAGTGCGCCAGCTCAACGGCGGGCGCACCCCTCTCGTCGAGCGGCGGAGCGGGATGGGCCTGGCCGACGTCGCCCTGACCGAAATCATCGAGAAAAAAATCGTCATCACGGAAAACGGCGATCTCGAAGAGGCCGACGACGCGTAGTGCGCCGGCGCCCCACCGATGGCCAAAAACTTCTCGGGAAGAGCCGTCCCGTCCAGCGCCCCCCCGATCCGCCCGATCGCCAGCAACAAGAAGGCGCGGCACGATTTCCATATCCTTGAGACCTTCGAGTGCGGCATCGTGCTGCGCGGCACCGAGGTCAAGTCGATCCGTGCCGGACGGATCAACCTGCGCGATTCGTTCGCGCGGGTGGAGCGGGAGGAAGTGATCCTCTACGGGGTCGATATCCCTCCCTACGAGCGGGCATCGTTCTCCCAGCACGAAAACAAGCGCCCCCGCAAGCTCCTGCTCCACCGGAAGGAAATCTCCACACTCATCGGATTCACCGCGGAAAGAGGCTGCACGCTGGTGGCCCTCGAAGCCTACTGGAAAGGCCAGAACGTCAAGATCAGCCTCGGCGTCGCCAAGGGCAAGGCGGCCCACGACCGGCGCCAGGACATCAAGAAGCGCGTGGAGACCCGCGAGGCCGCCCGCGAGATGGCGCGGTTCAACAAGGGCTGAGGGCGACGGCGGATCTGAAAGATGGTGGCGGGTGCCCCCGTCCTTGATCAGACCGACCGCCAAGCTCTCATGAAACCCTTCCCCCTCGTCCTCGCCCTTTTCGCAGCCGCCACCTTCCACGCCGCGGCGGCACCCAACATCGTCGTCTTCATCGTCGATGACATGAGCCCCGACATCGGCGCCTACGGGAACCCGGCGATCGAGACACCGAACCTCGACGCCCTGGCCGCCGACGGCGCCCGGTTCACCAACGCCTTCGCTACGACCGCCTCCTGTTCCGCCTCGCGTTCGGTCGTCCTCACGGGAATCCACAACCACCGCAACGGCCAGTACGGCCACCAGCACGCCTTCCACGGTTTCGAGTCGTGGCGCACAATGCGCGGGCTCCCCATCCTCCTCGAGGAGTGCGGCTACCGCACCGCCCAGATCGGAAAACTCCACGTCGCGCCCTACGACGTTTACCGCTTCGGCGAATACATCGAGGGCAACGAGCGCAATGCCGTTCAGATGGCGGAGAAGGTGCGCCCGTTCGTCGCCGGCGACGCTCCGAAGCCGTTCTTCATCTACTTCGCCACCTCCGACCCGCATCGCGGCGGCGGCTCCGACGAGACCTCCCCGCACAAGCCGAACCTTTTCGGAAACAAGCCCGGACGGCGTTCTCACGACGGGGTCGAGGAAACCTTCTACGATCCCGCCGAGGTCATCGTGCCGCCGTTCCTTCCGGACACCCCGGTGACCCGCGCCGAACTTGCCCAGTACTACCAGAGCATCTCGCGCATCGATCAGGGGGTCGGCAGGCTCGTCGAGATCCTGAAGGAGGCGGGCCACTGGGAGGACACGTTATTTCTCTTCACCGCCGACCACGGGATGGCCTTCGCCGGAGCGAAGACGAACGTCTACGACCCGGCGCTCCGCGTCCCCTTCATCGTCCGCGACCCGCGCCTGGAACAGCGCGGCACCGTGAACGACGCCATGATCTCGTTCGTCGATATCACACCGACGCTGCTCGACGCGGCGGGCGGCTACGACGCCGGGAAGCGCGCGCCGCTCCACCCCGATTCGCGGGAACTTCCCGCCCACCGACCCGGGGACAACTTCGGCCCGAAATACACGGGCTTCCACGGCCGCTCGTTCCTCCCGATCATCAGCGAGACGAACCCGGATGGCTGGGACTCGATCGCCGCGTCCCACACGTTTCACGAAATCCAGATGTACTACCCCATGCGGGTCGTCCGCGACCGCCGCTACAAACTCATCTGGAACGTCGCCCACAACCAGCCTTTCCCGTTCGCCTCCGACCTCTGGGCCGCCCCCTCGTAGCAAGCCCAGTGGGAGCAGGGTCCCCACACTCGCTACGGCACGAAAACGGTCGACGAATACATCCACCGGCCCCAGTTCGAGCTCTACGACATCGCGAAAGATCCTAACGAATCCACCAATCTCGCCGGGGATTCCAACCACGCTGAGGTGTTGGCGGAATACCAGGAGAAGATCCGTGCGATGCAGCGCTCGACGGACGACGACTGGGCGATGAAGTGGCGCTACGAGTGAGGGCGATGCCCCCCTATTTGGCCAGCACCACCCGGCAGAGGTAGGCGTCGGCCGTGATGTAGAGCTCACGCCCGTCGGCGCCCCCGAAGGCGACGTTCGATGTCGCCTGCCCGGTGGCGATCGTGCCGAGGTGGGTGCCGTCGGGAGCGAAGACGAGCACGCCGCCCGGACCGGTCGCGAAGACGTTTCCCGCCGGGTCGACCTCCAGCCCGTCGGGCAGCCCGATCACCCCCGACCTCGAGAGCGCGGTGCCATCGAAAAGCACTGCGCCCTCGCCGAGGCTCCCGTCGTCGTTGACCGGGAACGACTTGATGATGGCATTGTTAGGATCGGACTGGGCCACGTAGAGCGTTTTCTCATCGGGCGAGAAGCCGATGCCGTTCGGGCGGTCGAACTCCTTGGTCAGCAGCTCGGCTTCGCTGGCGCCGGCCGGCAGTCGGTAGACCCCGCAGAAGTCGAGTTCGCGCCGTGGATCGTTCTCGCGCTGGGGAAGGCCGTAGATGGGATCGGTGAAATAGAGGTCTCCGTTCGCGCGCCGGGCGACATCGTTCGGGCTGTTGAGCCGCTTGCCCTGGTAGTTGTCGACGAGGGTGCGCTTGCCCCCGTCCATTGTCATGATCGAGAGGCGCCGGTCGCCGTGCTCGCAAGAGATGAGGTTCCCGTCGGGGTCGATGAGGAGGCCGTTGGAGCCGGGTTCGGCACCGTAGTCGGCCACGCCGGTGTAGCCGGACGGGTGGAGGAACGTCTCCACGCCATCCTCGCCCTCGGTCCACTTCAGAACGGTGTTCGAGGGGATCTCGGAAAAAAGCAGGTAGCCCGACGACTCTCCGTCGCCGGGTACCCACACCGGCCCTTCGGTCCAGGTGAAGCCGGAGGCCAGAACCTCGATGACGGCGTCGGCAGGGATGAGGGCATCGAGCCGGGGATCGACCCGCTCGATAGTTCCGATGGTCGGTCTCGGTCCGGCGAGGACGCTGGAGCTGACGGAGAGGGCGAGGGCGAGGAGTGCGGCGGGGAGTTTCATCCCGGCAGGCTAGCGGATTCGCCACGCGGCGCAAGCCCGCTTCAGCGCACGCCGACGACGATGACCGAAACGTTGTCCCGCCCCGATGCTTTGAGCGACTGTGCCATGAGCGCATCGCGGGTCTCGATCTCCCGACCGGTGCCAGTCGCGGTGAAAACTTGGGCGATGTTTTTGTCCCAGAGACCGTCGATGAGGCCGTCCGAACAGAGAAGAAACTGGTCGCCCCGGGCGAAGTGGATGGAGCCAAACTGCGGGTCTGGCGGTTCGAGCCCCGCCCCGAGCGCCTGCTGGAGCAGGTGCCGCCGGGGGTGGTCCCGCGCCTGGCGCTCGTTGATCAACCCGGCGCGAAGGAGCTGCCCGACCCTCGTCTGGTCCTCGGTGACCTGCCGGAGCCGACCTTCCCGCACGCGATAGATCCTGCTGTCTCCCACGTGGGCAAACCAGGCGCGGCCGGGGGTGAACCAGCAGAGGCTGAGGGTCGCTCCCATCCCTTTGCGCTCGGGCTGGTCCGCCGCCTCCGCATTGATCGCCCGGTGGGCCGCTGCGAACACCTGGTCGAGGACGCCCAGGTAGTCGGGGTCCATCCCCAGCGCCGCGCTCTTGAACGCGGCGGGGAGGTAGCGGGCGATCTCCCCGACGACGATCGAACTCGCCCGGTCGCCCGCGTTGGCCCCTCCCATGCCATCGCTCACCGCGCAGATGAGATCCTCATCCGCCATCACGAGCTGCCCCTCGAGCGGCAGCGGCATGTGGGAATCACGCGAGGTGGCGAGGCAGAGGCACGCGTCCTCGTTGGTGGACTTGAACCGGCCGGCGTCGCTGACGCCCGCCCACGAGAGGAGCAGGGGATCGGGCGGCGGCGCGTCGGCCTCGCGTGATTTCGCCCCCCCTCGGAACAAACGTCCACCGATCTCCTTCACCACAATACCTCCGCGAGTTCGAAATCGATCACACAGAACGAGCCCCTGCGGTGGTCGTAGGTGATGTTGCGCAAGAACTGGTCCTTGTGACGGACGCCGTAGGTGGTCTCCAACTCATCGAAAAGTTCGTGCATCCGGTCTTCCCCCAGCTTGCTGACCGGGTGGCCGCAGTTTGTCGTGACGATCTTGAGTTCTTCGGGGTGCCTTTCCAGGAGGCGGGGCACATTGGGGCAGCCGCGCTCGCAGAGCAACTCGAGAACGCGCGACTCGGTCTCGAAGCGGGCCCGGGCGTCGGTTCCTTTGAAGACCTTGTGCACGCGCCCGTCGTAGCCGACGTGGACGCTCGCGCGCACGGTGTCTTTGATCTCTTTCATGGGACCGATACGAGGGCGCGTTTGGTGCCGAACGCAACCCCGCCCGTGGTCGCCTTGCGGACGGCCGGTCCTGCGCCTAGTGCTCCAGCATGCCATGCGCCACCATCACCGCCGCCCGGACGCTCTGCCGATCGCTCCGCGGACTGACCTTTTCCCCGCCGGTCACCCACGTTTACAACCCCTTGGAGTACGCGTGGGCTCCCCATGCAGAATACCTCGAACGGTTCGGTCACGGGAAGAAGAAGGTGGTGTTCCTCGGGATGAATCCCGGACCGTTCGGCATGGCGCAAACCGGCGTTCCGTTCGGAGAAGTCGCCGCGGTGCGGGATTGGATGGGGATCTCGACCCCGGTTCGCCGCCCGGCGAACGAGCATCCCAAGCGTCCGATCGACGGCTTCGATTGCCGGCGCTCGGAGGTGAGCGGGCGCCGGCTCTGGGGGCTTTTCGCCGAACGGTTCGCATCCGCCGAAGCGTTCTTCACGAACCATTTTGTCACGAATTTCTGCCCGCTGGTTTTCATGGAGGAAAGCGGGCGCAACCGGACTCCCGACAAGGTACCTTCCGACGAGATGGCTCCGGTGCTCGAGGCCTGCGACGCCCACCTCCGGGCGGTGGTCGCGGCCCTGGAGCCGCAGTGGGCGATCGGGGTCGGCGCTTTCGCCCAGAAACGACTGGTGGTCGCGCTCGGCGGGAACCCGCCTTGCCGGATCGGCACGGTGCTCCACCCGAGCCCGGCCAGCCCCGCCGCCAACCGTGGCTGGGCCGAAGCCGCTACGCGACAGTTGGCCGACCTGGGCGTCTGGCAGGTCTAGAGAAGCTCGATGAGGAGCCGGAGGAATCGGCTTCCCACCCCGGAGATCGCCCTCGTCGATCGTAGGGTGACGGTCTCCGAACCGTCCCCGTTCGCCACCGCGGCGCCCACCTGGACGGTCTCGTCGGTCTGCCAATCGCCGAACCCGTCGGAGGAGAACTGGATCCGCGCCGCCAGCCCCGCCTGATCGGTGCGCCGCCGGAACTGCAGAGCCAGATAGTCCTGGCTCCCGTCGCTGACGACGAGCGGGACGATCGGCGCGCTCGAACCGGGGTCGTTGGGTCCCGTTCCTTGGAAGAACTCCACCGCGCTCGCAACCGTGTCCCAATCGGGGTCGGCACCCGGCAAGGCCTCCGCCCCGCTTAGCCCGAGCGAGGCTACCACGGTGTCGAACGGGTTGGCAATTACGGGCGCAACCCCGAATCCCGCCAGGTTTGTTCCGCTCCCCCCGGAGAAAAACCGCAGGCTGGGGTCGGACCATCCCGCGCTGCCGCGGGTCGAAAACCTCTGCCGTTCGAGCATGGTTCCATCCGTGGTCACCAGCGGGTTTCCCCCAGTCCATGCGCTACCCGGATCGTTCCCGATCATGCCGAAAACATCCGCGCGCACGAATCCGAGAGTTACCTCGAGGGCGTCGTCCCCGCTGTGCCCCTGCGAGGCCTGGACAAAGCCCACATCCCCGTCGGGCTTGTAAAACGAGAACCCATTGTTTCCCGAGGCAATTTCGTTTTCCGGATCGAGGACGATACCTTGCCCCTTCAGATACTGGCCGATCGAGACGTCACCGACCACCACGACCTCTCCGGCGGCGAGCGCACCGTCAAAGAGGTAGGCCACCGTGGTGAAGCTCGGCGACCCGTTCGTGAAACGCCGAACGGTGAGGGGCGTCTTGCCGAAGTCGATGACCGCATTCGTGTTGTTGATGACCTCGATACCTTTCGGGCTGCTCCCGGAGTTCGTGTCGATGTACTGGCTGATAAGCGCTGCCCCCTCCGCCTCGAGGTTGCGTGCCATGACGGTGTCGTAGCCCGTGGAGTAGCCCGGCGCGGTCGCCGCGACCACGACATCGGTGTCCGGCATCGGCACCCCATCGGCCACCGCGCCGATCAGAACGCTCTTCTGCCTCTCGCCCGCCAAGAGCGTCACGGTCGACGGGTCCAGCGTGATCCTCCCGGCCGGCCGGGCCGAAAGCCTTACGCTCAACGGTGAGGTGGGCGCCCGCGAAAGGGTCACCGTAGCCATGGCCACCCCGGCTCCGGCATCCTCGTAAAACCCGCCTCCCAATACTGCCACGGAAAGCGTCGGACGCGGCTCCAACTCGATGTCGGCGAAGACCGGCAGGTGGTCGGAACCTTGGCGGCTGAGCTCGGGGCCGATCGGCTCGCAGCTTTTGGGAAGCCCCGTCGAGAGAGGCTCGAGCAGGCTATTGTAGATCTCTGACGGCGTGTTGCCATTGGCGATTCCGAGGGCGGGGGCCAAGATGTAATCCAGGGGGCGGGCATCGACGGTCGCCCGCGTGTCGGGGTTCCCGTCCACCTGCCGGGCGGGTAGATCGGACAGGCCGAGCGGGGCGAAGGTGTCCCGCGGAAAACGGTCGTAGGTCAGGGTGGCCGGCAGGTCCGTACCCGCCGAGAAGCTCGCGGGAAGCGTGGAGTTGTCCGGAAAGCGAAAGCCGCCGATCTTGTCCGCCGTCGTGTAGCTACGCGCCCCAGGGGAGAATCGCAGATCGGCGTTGAAGTCTCCCATGACGAACAGGTTGCTCGAATTCCCGTCGAGCCCGCGCGCGCTGAGGAAAGCGGTCATCCGGAATCCTTCCACCGCCTTCCGAAAGAAATCGGCCTCGCTGCTCCCCGCTTTGGAATGCACGGAAACAAAGCTCGGATCCGCCGCCGCCGGAACCCCCGGCACGTCGACTGCCACGAAAAGCGGGTAGCGGGAGAGCTCGACAAAGGAGTCGTCTCGCCCGATCTGCCGCACCTCCGTGATCGGGAACCTGCTCGCCACAGCCACCCACTGAAACCCGGAGAAATCTCCGCCGACGAAGCTTCCGAAACGATCGTCCTGGGTCGCC
>CAZKYJ010000003.1:0-22950 GCA_964556355.1 uncultured Verrucomicrobiales bacterium
CGTCGCCAGTTTTTACCACCCCACCACCGCGAGAGCGGGGGTGGGGTGTTTTTTTGTACCCCGTTCCCGAGGTGATAGCCGGCCGGCCTGCCGATGCGGCACGGAGATCAGTTCTGGCTTTTTGCGCGAAGGCCCGCGCGCGCCTCCTGGAAGAAGGCCTTGAGTATTCCCGCGCACTCGGCTTGCAAGACCCCGGCGGTCAGGAGGCAGGAATGGTTGAGCGTGGGCTGCTCGAGAAGATTGATGAACCCGCCGCAGGCGCCATCTTTCGGCGACGGGCAGCCGAAGATGACTCTCCCGATCCGGCAGTGGACAATAGCCCCGGCGCACATCGGACAGGGCTCTTTGGTCACGTAGAGATCGCATCCGTTCAGGCGCCAGTCGCCGATGACCGCTTCCGCCTGGGTCAGTGCCAGCATTTCCGCGTGGGCGGTCGCGTCCTTGAGGGTCTCGACCTGGTTGGCCGCGCGCGCGATGATGCGCCCGTCGTGGACGACGATCGCTCCGATGGGAACTTCGTTGGCCAGGTAGGCCTTCTGCGCCTGCCTCAGTGCCTGACCCATGTAGAAAGTGTCGCTCTGCAGGTCGATCGGCAGGTCGCCGCCGGCAGGTTCGGGAGAGTTCGGGTTCAAGGTGAGGGAGCGTGGCTAAATCGTGGACGGAATTGGTCGCATCGGTCGCGAGGGCGGATATAATGCGCGAAGATGAACGAATACACCAAGCGAATTGTGGCACCATCGATCCTGGCGGCTGACTGGAGCCGGGTCGGGGCGGAAGTTAGCCGGGCGATCAACGCGGGTGCGGATTGGATGCACCTCGATGTGATGGATGGGCACTTCGTCGACAATATCTCGTTCGGTCCCGCCTTCGTGGAGATGGTGCACGCCACCAACGACATTTTCCTCGACGTCCACCTGATGATCACCCGCCCTGACCACTACCTTCCCCGGTTCCTGGAGGCGGGCGCGGACAACATCACGATCCACGTCGAGGCGGACCATGATGTCTCGGCCACGCTGAAGCGGATCCGCGATGCGGGTTGCAAAGCGGGGATCTCGCTCAAACCGGCGACTCCGTTTTCGTCGGTCGAGCCGTTTCTCGATCAGGTGGATCTGTTCCTCGTCATGACGGTCGAGCCAGGATTTGGCGGACAATCATTCATGCACGAAATGATGGAGAAAGTCAGCGCCGCTCGAACCTACCGCGACGAGAAGGGGCTCGATTTCCACATCGAGGTAGACGGCGGCATCAATGCGGAGACCGCCGCCATCTGCGCCGAGAACGGGGCGAATGTCATGGTCGCTGGGACCTCGGCATTTTGTGCGGAGGACATGGCTGCGGCCGTGCGGGTTCTACGGGGCGAATGATGGGGCGGGTAGCCGCGTGGAGCGGATTGCTACTGTGGGCACTCGGCGCACCGACGGAGGTGGGTGCCGACGCCACCATTCCCCCGCTTCCTGACGGTGCCCGCATCGCCCTCGATGAAAACTGGTCGTCGGGGGAGATCGATCCCGAGAAATGGTACCCGCTGCGCAAGCAGTGGGGACAAGGAAACTTCGGGGTGGTTCCGGAGAACGTGTCCGTGGTGACCGCAACGGTGGGGGGGAGCCAGCAGTTTGTCTTGCGCTGCGAGGCTCATGGCGACCGCTATCGCGGCCCCGTGACGGGGCAGTGGGGAAAGCGCGAGCGGGTCGGAGGAGTTCTCGTATCGAAAGAGCACTTCGCTTCGGGCCGCTTCGAAGTGGTCATGAAAATCGGTTCTCCCGAAAATCCGGCGCCGGCTGGGATGGTGGCCGCCATCTGGACCTACGGAGCCCGTCTCGTGCGCGTCGAGGAATCTGTTTCCGACGACTTCAACCGCGCGGTTCCACTCTACCATCCCTACCTGCAGGAATGGGGTAAGGGGATGGCGTTCTACTGGTCCGAAATCGATTTTCCCGAGTATGGGAAGGCGGGCGACTACGCCACTCCGATGTACAACACCTTCCTCAACAAGATGCAGGCGAGCGAAACGTTCGCCGTCCACGGCGCGGCCGACGGCGACTGGCATACCTACACCACGGACTGGCGTACCCACCTCGTCCCGATCGACGACGTGACCGACGATCAGGTCGCGGAGGCCGAAGGCTACTTCTGGGTCCAAGATAAGGCGGTGCCCTACGATCGATATTGGGGGCAACCCCTCAAGCGCCTCGGGGAAAACCGCTACGCGGTGTGCGCGGGAAAGTCGGCCCGGCATTGGGTTGATGGAAAGTTTGTTGGTGAGAATACGCAGTTTGTGCCGTCGCTGACCGGGCAGTTGAACATTGGCGTCTGGTTGCCCGAGTGGGCGGGGCCGGCGGACTGGGAGGTTGCGTCGGCAGCATTCGCATCCGTCAAAGTGTGGCAGTACGGGAACGAGGGAGATGTGACGGGCGTGTTGACCGGTGATATCGAGGACAGCTTCGACACCGCCGGGAACCCGCTGGAGCGGTAGGGGGCGCCGCGGTCGATAGGCCTCCCGACCCGCGCGGCGAGGACGATTGCATCCCTTGGAAAGCCGATGGCGGGCCACTGCCCGCGGGGTGCGAGACGCACCATCGGTCGCGGCCCTTGGCGGTCGGCATTCCCGGGGATGGGCTAGAACGCCCTCACGCTCATCCGGAAGTGAACGCCGCTGTCCTGGATCGCACCCGAGCCCACTCGCTCGCCGATGACGGGGGTGCCCCAGTAGACCTCGAGGTTGACGCGGTCATCGAAGAGGTTGGCTTGGAGACCAATGCCGGCACTGGCGAGCACTTCGGAGTTGGAGTCGAGGGTGTCGTCGTCCCCGGTGTAGTCGAACGCGCTGCCGTAGTCGAAGAAGGGAACGAGATGGACGAGGGTGTCCCCGGATTTGTTCCAGAGGACTGGCCATCGGGTTTCGAGCGAAGCGAAGTAGCCATTGTCGCGAACGATCCGGTTTTCACGAAACCCGCGCACGCTGTTGACCCCACCGAGGGAAAACTGCTGCGGCGAGAGCAGCGGGTCCGTGCTCAGTTGGACGCCGCCGCGCACGGCGACGTCGATGTCGTAGCCGAACCCTTCGATGCCGAGGAAATTGTCGAAGCTGAACCGCCGGATGGCCTGGGTTTGCGCCGACCAGGCAAAAAACTCGCCGGTGCGTTCGGAACCGTCGTCCGTCGAGTCGAAGCCGTCGATGCCGAACGTGAGTTCGGAACGGAAGGCGAAGACGTGGGCACGCCCGCGGTTCGTCCACTCCTGCGAGGTGCTGAGCGCGTTGTAGAGGATCTCGCCATCGACCGCTCCCGGCGTCAGGCTGAACGGGATGTCGGCCAGGGCGGTGCTGCTCTCGACCCGCTGTGCCGCGACTCCGAGCGTGACCTCGTTGTGGGCGTTGCGGAAGACCGGTTGGAGGAGGCCGGCTCGGAACCGGCGGGACTCGCCGGTGATGTCGAGGTCGAGGAACGGCTCTTCCAAAATCGCGTAGCTGTTGCTCTCGTAGCCGAGTTCCAGCGTGGTGTCCCAGCGGGTGAAAGGAAGCGTGTAGCCGGCGCTGATGTTGTCCGTCCCGCCCACGTCACCCTCTTCGATCCCGTTCTGGAATAGCCCATAGCTGAAATAGAGCAGGTCGCTGTTTCTGGTAATGCTAGTGTGGTAGCCGGTGATCTCCACCTGTGCTTCGCCGACGCTGGGTGGCCGGTCGTTGGCGATGTCAACGCCGATGTTGTAGGGGCGAGCGGGGGCGACGGTGACGTCGAGGTAGCTCTCGCCGCGTTGGGCATCGGGTTTGAGTTCGGCGTTGATGCGCCGGATGTTGGGATTCCGCTGGAGGAGCTGGAGGCGGTTCTGGATGCGGTTGAGATCGAGCGGGGTGGTGGCGGCGAGGCGGAGCCGGGAGTTGAGGAAGTGGTCCCAGAGCAGCTTGGTTGCCGGCACGGACTCGCCATCGTCACTGCGGGTTTCCCAGCGGATGCGGACGTCGGTGAGCGAACCTTCGACGATATCGTAGGCTATGGTTCCTTCCGAGGGATCCTGGTCGGGAAGCACGGCGCCGGAGGTGACGTAGCTCGGGTAAACTTTGTCGACATCGGCGTCGGCGGGCGCGCCCCCTGTTACGTAGTGGTTGGTGAGGTCTTGGCGGGCGTTCTCTAGATCTTCGGCCGAGAGGACGCCTTTCTCCAGATAGGGCGTGAGGACGGCGGCCAACTCCTCGTCCGAAAAGGCGGTGTTGCCCTCGAAGGAGAAGGCGGAGACGGGGATGGCGACGGAGGGGCGGGCGCGAGGCGACCTACTGAGACGCCGCACGGGCGGCAGGACGAACACTTCGCCCCCCGATGGCTGGAGCCCCGGGATGCTCAGGGCGTCGAGAAAATCGATGGGCGCGGTCGTGCGGGTTCCACCGAAATCCGGGATTCCCGGGTCGAGGTCGAGCGGGGGAAAATCGAGATCACCCGGGGCAAAGGGGATGAGGGGGAAAGTCTCGTCGGGTCGGGGGGGGCCGAATGGCTCGGGCAGGCTGGAGTCGGTGGGGGAGAGCGGCGTGATCCGTCCGAGCTGCGGCTCCCCGTCGCGCGGCGCCTGCGCCCAGCCGAGCGCGCCGACGAGAGCGGCACACCCGGCCGGGATCCAGCGGAGGGCGATCACTAAAGCGATGCGGATTCGGCGGGCGTCGCAGGGAGGGGGAGGATGTCGCCGAGTTCGGCCTGCTTGATCAGCGAGTCACGGGCAGCGGCGACCCCGGCGTTGGAGGGATCGGCGGCCAGGGCATCATCGAGGAGGGCGAGAAGATCGTACCAGATCCCATTGTCCTGATATTTCTGAATGCGCTCGGCGGGCGGCAAGGTAGCCGCGTCCGGGAGGGGGGTGAGTTCGACCTGCCCGGTGGCCACGGGATTGCCCGACTGGTCTTTCGGATCGATGATATAGGTGATCGACCAGGTGTAGTTCTTGCCCGGCTCGATGGATTTTCCGAGCGAGGCCAGGTCGAGTCTCTGGAGTCCGGCCGAGCGTTTGCCGGGGATCCGGTAGCGGACCACGGGCTTTTTCGAGGCGGTCTCGAAGAGAATAAAAGCGAGGTTGTCACTCGCGGGGTGGGTCTGGTGCCAGAAGAATGAAGGCTGGGCGACGGCGGTGTTCCCCTTCGTGGCGGGAACGATATTCGTCACCACGATGGGTTCGCCTTTGCTGTTTCGCGTGGCGAGGTTCCGGGTGGCGGTGGGCGGGCCACCGGAGAACTTGAATCCGGAGAGGTCGAGGCTGAGCCCTTTCAGAGGGGGCGTCGCGGGCTTGGGTTTCGGATCTTCGGCACCGGCGGAAGCAATGCCAATGGCGAAGAGGGCGGCAAATATCGGGATGGTTCGTTTCATAGCGTATTCGGTGGGAAGAGTGGTGAGGGCGGGCGACTTGCAAAGTTTCTCGCTTCCCCGGGAGATTTCAAGTTTTGGCCAAGATGAGGTAGGCGGTCACCGTCTTGTCCATACCGGATAGCTTCACATCACCGATGGGCTCGCTTTTGTAAAGGCCGGCGATGTCGTCGGTAAACGTCGCGCTGCTCGTGATGACGCGGCAGGGGAGGTCGCGACCCACTTTGTCCTTGTCGAAGGACTCGAGGCGGGCGGCGGTGTTGACGCTGTCCCCGATGATGCCGTACTCGACGGTGTCGCTGCCGCCGAAGGTGCCGATCATCACGCTGCCGGTGTGCACGCCGACACGCATGCCGGCTTGGGGCAGGCCCTCGCGGGCGAAATTGGCGTTGAGCTCGGCGAGCGCGACCCCCATATCGACGGCGCAGTTGAGGGCGCGGGTGCGGCAGTCGGCCGACTCGCCTTCCTCGTTCTTGCCGAGGCCCCACACGGCGTAGATGGCATCGCCGATGTAGGACTTGATCATGCCGTCGTGGGCTTTGATGGGGACTTCCATGGCTTGCATGTAGCGCCGGAGCCAGGCGTGGAGCGTCTCCTGGTCGAGCTTTTCGGAGACCTTCGAGAACCCCCGCAGATCCGTCATCATGATGGTGGCGGTGGTTTTGGTTGCGGCGATCTGGCCGGTCTCGAGCAGTTCCTCACGATCGCTCCACACGAGCTCGAAGGTGCGCTCGCCGAGATGGCTCTTGAGGACGTCTTCCAGCTGGCCCGACTTTTTGGAAAGGAGGAACCGGGAAGCGGCGACCGTGCCGCCAGCGCCGACGAGGGCGGCGACGGATGCGGCGACCGTGGGAACCCACCATTTCTCGCGGAGGGCGAAGTGGGCGATGACGGAGGGCGCGATGACGAGGACGGCGACGAGCGGCACGACGAAGCTGACGCGACGCACGACCAAGGCGATGACCGCCCCGAGGATGGCCATCCCGACGACGATCGCCGATTCGACGACGTCGGGGAGGAACCGGGTGGGACGGTAGGTCGGATCGAGCGCGAGATCGAGGATCTGGTCGGCGAGACCGGCCTGGCCGTGCAGTCCCCGCTGCCGGTCGGAGAGCGGGGTAGGGTGTTCGTCCTGCACCGATTTGGCGACGATGCCGACGAGGACTAGTTTGCCGCCGACCATCTCGGCCGCGTCCTCGGGGGGCGCTTCCATGAAAGTCTTGAAGTCGTAATCTGCGGTGAATGGCTGGTGGTGGGCGAAGTCGAGCAGGATCTGGAAATTGTCGTCGGCGCTGCCGGCGTAGGGGCCGTCGTCGCCATCGAAGGGAATGATGGTACGTTCCCCGAGGCGGTAGTGGTTGGGGTGATCGGGATCCTCCGTAGGGATCGGCTCGAAGGGCAGTTGCTCGGTCCACCAGAGGAACTGCAAGGCGGTGAGGAAGCCGAGCGAAAAAAGTGGTTGGCCGTCCTTTTCAAAAGCGATGTAGGCACGGCGGATCCCAGGGGCGAGGCCGCCGTCGTCGGGGACGTTGGATGCGGCGATGCGCAAGCGGTCGCCGCCGAGCACCGGTGGTGGCTGGGTGGTGGGGGAGTCGTTGAGGACATCGCTAACCATGACGATGTTGGGCAGGTTCGTGAGCGCCTCGTCGAGCGCCGGGTCGGTGCTGCCCTTGGGAACCGGCGTGCCGCGGAATATATCGACCCCGACCGCGACGGCGCCAGATTCGACGAGCTTGGTGAACAGTTCGGCCAGGTTCCTATCCGGCACGGGGTGCGGCCAAAAATCGGGGTCGTCAAGGAGCTTGTCCGGGTAGGTGACGAGGACGATGGGGTTGGTGGTCGGCTCCTGGGAGGCGCGTGCGCGCACCGCGATGTCGTAGAGCCGGAGCTCGATGGCTTCGCCGATCGGGGTCGATTTGAGCCAAAGCCCGAGGGCGGAGGCAACCGAAGCGATGACTGCGGCGGTGAGGAGAAGCGTGCGCATGGACGGGTGGAACCTTACTGGCTTGACCGGAGGATCAAGGCCGAATCGTAGAGGTCGCGATTGCTGGCCTGGAACTCGGCTTTCAGGCGAACCCGGAATCCGGCGAGATCGACGAGGTGCCAGCGGAGGAATGTCCAGGCGCCGTCGTTGCCGTCGTGGGCGATGCCGAGGAGGAGGTGGTGCGCGTCTTCGGTGACCTTGTTCGTGCCGGTCTTCGGCTCGTAGTAGAACGTGCGGAAGCTGCTCGATTCGGAGCCGGACTCGAAGAGTTTGGGATCCAGGTAGGCGACGGCGCCGGACGGGTGGTGGAGGATGCGGAGGTCGGGGTAGCCCGAGCGTTGCGCCACACCGCCCGCGGTCGGCGGGATCGTGCAAGTAAAATCGGGGAGGGCGTCGAGGGTGGCCATCAGGTGGGCTTCGAAGTGACGGCTGGCCTCGTTGATCCTCCGGGCTTGGCGGACGGGGGAACCTTCGGCGCTGAGTGCCGCGATGGCGGCGTCGGCCGCCCCCGCGATGGCGCTCGCGATCGGGGAGGCGGGAGCGGCCGGGACGACCCGGTTGCCGGTGGCCGCTTCGATGACATCGGCAAAGGGGAGCTCCGAAAGCCCGTCCGCCGAAGAGGCTTCGAGCAGCTCGGCGAGCGGGTCGCGGGGCGGAGCCGGAGCCGGAGGCGGGACGGGAGGGCGGCAGGCGGCGACGAAACCGGATGCGCAGGCAACGCAGGCGGCCGCCGGTCCAAGCAACCGTAGCCCCGGACTTGCTGCAGCCTCCGGCGTCATTGGCAATTGATGGTCATGTTAGGAAATGGCGATGGCGCCCCCGAGGGCGAGGGCGGCAGAATCCGCGCCGGAGCTGGAGCTGGCGTGGATGCGCAGGAGAGGTTCGCCTGACCGGACGGGCGTTCCCGTCTTGACGATGCGGTCGAAACCGACGGCGGGGTCGACCGCATCGTCCGAGCGCTGGCGGCCAGCACCGAGGGCGACCGAGGCGGTTCCGATGGCCAGCGCATCGACCCGGGTGACGGTGCCCGATCGGTCGGCGGGGAATTCGCGGACGACCGGGGCGGGCGCAAGCGCCGCGAAGGCGGCGAGGTCACCCCCCTGCGCCGCGCAAAGCGCCTCGAATTTCCGGAGAGCGGTGCCGTCGTCCAGCCAGCTTTCGAGCGTCGCCCGGGGGGCGTCGGCGACCTTCTCCGCGAGGTCGAGGACGAGCTGGCGCAGGTCATCGGGGCCTCCGCCGCCGAGGCAGGCGAGGGACTCGTGCACCTCGAGGACGTTGCCGACGGAGGCGCCGAGCGGCTCGTCCATCGGCGTGAGGAGGGCGTGGAACGCGAGGCCGACCTCGGCGGCTACGGCAGCAAGCCCGTCGGCGAGCGACTGCGCGTCGCCGCGTGACTTCATAAAGGCGCCGGAGCCGAACTTTACGTCGAGGACGAGCCGGTCGAGGCTTTCCGCGATTTTCTTGCTCATGATGCTGGAGATAATGAGCGGTTGGGAAGGCACCGTCGCGGTGACGTCACGGAGTGCGTAGAGCTTGCGATCGGCGGGGCAGATGGCGTCCGTCTGCCCGATCATGACGAGGCCGATCTCGCGGAGCTGGTCGAGCGCGCGTTCCTGGCTCAGCCGGACGTCGAAGCACGGGATGCTCTCGAGCTTGTCCAAGGTGCCTCCGGTAATGCCGAGGCCGCGCCCGGAAATCATGGGCACCCAGAGCCGGTCGCAGGCGAGGAGCGGGGCCAGGACGAGCGATACTTTGTCGCCCACGCCGCCGGTGCTGTGTTTGTCGACGACGGTAGGGGCGTCGTCCGGGAAGGTGAAACGCTCGCCGCTTCCGACCATGGCGCGGGTCAGGTCGGCGGTCTCGCGGGCGTCCATCCCCGAGAAATACACCGCCATGGCGAAGGCGCTCATCTGGTAGTCGGGGACGGATCCGGAAGTGAAGCCATCGACGATGGCGGAGATCTCCTCGCGCGAGAGGGGGTGTCCGTCCCTCTTCCGCTCGATGATAGACACGGGGGACATGGGGCGATGCTAGTGGCCGATCGGGTGCCAGGCCGTCTTGATCTCGACCGTGTCGAGAATGTGGTGGGGGGTGCCTGCCAGGGTGGTCTCCGGGGGGCGCAAGGTGACCCGCTTCAAGTTGTCGGCCGCCCCCTGCCGGAGGACAGTGGCGATGGCGGGATCGCCGGACGCGTCGACAATGCCGTTGACGTCCATGTGGGACGCCATGCCCGGAGCGAGCTCGGCGCGGCGTCCGGTCAAAATATTGACCACGCCGCCGGGGAGGTCGCTGGTGGCGAGCGTTTCGGCGAGGGTCATCGCGGCGAGCGGATATCGTTCGGAGGCCAGCACGACGGCGGTGTTGCCGGTGAGGATGACTTCGGCTAGGAGGTGCCCCAGCGCGAGGAGCGCGGGTTCGTCCGGGCAGACGACCGCGACGACACCGGTGGGCTCCGGCATCGAAAAATTGAAGTGCGACGAGGCGACGGGGTTCACCGTGCCCGCCAGCTGGCCGAATTTGTCCGTCCAGCCGGCGAAATAGACGAGCCGGTCGACGGTCGCGGCCACCTCGTCGCGACACTCTGCTCCGGTTCTCCCGGTGGACGATTCCAGCTCCGCCGCCATCGCTCCGGCGCGGCCTTCGAGCATCTCGGCGGCGCGGTAGAGGATTTGGCCTTTGAGGTAGGCGGATGCGGCGCCCCACGATCCGGTGGCGGAACGGGCGGCGACCACGGCATCACGGAAGTCTTTGCGCGAGGCGTGGCAGTAGTTGGCGAGGTGGTCTCCTGTCTTCACGGCGTGGGCCCGGAGGTAGCGGCCGCTCTCGGTGCGGGGGAATTTCCCCCCGATGTAGAGCTTGTAGGTTTTGAGGACGGGAAGCCGCTCGGCAGGTTCGGGCATGGTAGGCAGTGTAGCGGGGCGCCCGGGCTTGGCAACGCCACGAATAGCTATTCGCCGGCGGTGCCGCGCCGCGAAATCTTCGCTGGAATTGTCCGCTTGCTGCCCGATAGGGTACCCCCTTTCCCCATGTTACAGAGCCCAGTTTTTCCAGCAAGGAGTCGCGCCGTTCACGCGGTCGTTCTCGGCGCGGTGCTCGCGCTCGTCCCCCCCATCGCCCGTGCTATCGACGTCGATGCGGAGACGGAGGCGCGTCTGAAGAAGTTCCTGCCGAACGCCTATCCCAAGCTCGCCGCGAGGGCACCCGTCCACATCGTGTCCGTCGGGGACAGCGTGACCCACGGGTTCAGCTACGACGAGTTGCGCTACAGCGTTCTGCAGGCGTATCCGGGGGTGTTCGCCAGCGGGTTGGCCAAGGAGTTTTTCTACACCGGGGGAGTCCGCGATCTCGATCCCGAAGGGGACAACCCGGAAAAGCTCGAGGAGAGCCTCGGTCCCGAGATCACCGTGCAGAACTTCTCGCGCAATGGCGCGGAGGCCTCGTTCGCCTTCGCGCCCCTGACGACGGACGCGTTCGACCAGCATCCCGATATCGTCATGGTCATGTTTGGGATCAACGATTCCCACAACAACGTGCCCTTGGGAATGTTCGCCGAAACGTTTGTCGAGATCGCCAAGATCATCCGGGCGCGCGGGGCCGATCCGATCTTCGTGGGACCGAGCCCGACGCTGGATGCCGATCCCCGCTTCCATCTCGGGTTGAGCCGGCCCTACACCAGTGTCCTTCGCGACGTCTGCGAGCGGGCGGGCGTTTTCTTCGCGGATTCCGAACAGCTCATCCTCTCGGCGACGCACCGCAGCTTCGCGATGGATCCGGCCACGGCATTCGACACGATGGTCGACCAGGCCAAGGTGGCATTTGACCACGGTGGGGGCACGGAAGATTTCGTCCATCCCGCGCCGGAAGGGCACAAGCTCCTCGGTGAGGCCATGGCCGAATCGCTGCTCCGCGGGCTGCCCGCGTCCCGCTATGCCGCGAGCGCCAAGATTCGGGACGACGGGCAGGGGGGCTACGTCGTGGACGCGACGGTGCAGAACTTGGGGAACATGGCGATCGATGCCGTCCTGTGTCCGATCGGCCTTGAAGGCGTCGCGCTCCCGAAGGCGCCCGATGGGAAACCCACCCCCGATGTCGCGGTGGCCTTGGAAGCCGGAGCTTCGCCCACCGCGACCATCGCCTACTCGCCCTACCCCGCGTTCGGGCACGGCCGGGAAGGGGACGCCGACGCTTTCGCGGGCATCGAGGAGTTCGTGAGGACGGCGTTCATCCTCGTCGATGAGAAGGAGGCGAGGATTGTCGATGTCAACGCCACCATCGAACCGGTGGCCGTGGTCTGGGGGCAGGGGAACGCGCTGAATCTGTCCGATCGTTTCACGGTGAACGCGGAGCTAGCCAACACCTCGGGCGCACCGCTCAGCGGCACCTACAAAGCGGAGTGGGCGGGCCAGGTCGTCGAGGGCAAGGTGGAGGTGGCCCCGGGTGGGCGACAGCCGATCGAGCTGATCTTCGAGTTCCCGAGCCGGGGCAATCTGACGGTGAGGGATCTCGTCCGGCTCACCGTCTCGACCGGGGGCACGGACCACCGCTTCCAGCGGGAGCTCGAGGCCAGCCAGAACATGGGGCTCGGCATCGACTACCCCCTCTTTCCCATCGCCAGCTACTCCCTCGGCGCGACGGGTGACGCCCTGCTCCCCTCGGGGGAGGAGCCTTCGATGACGCTGCGCGCTGAGGCCGATGCCGACGCGCTCTATCTCATCTTCGATATCGAGGGATACTCGCTCGTGGATTCGGGGGATTTTCCCGCCGCCAACATCGATCTTTTCCTCGACGGGCGCTACTACAAAAACCAGGGAACGATCGGCTACGTCCACCGGATCGAGATCGTCGCCCCTGCCGATGGCAGCGGTTCGATCAAACCGCTGCCGCTGGGTGCACTGGGCAACGGCTACGACCGCCCGATCGACGTGAAAAACATCCCGGTGAAAGTGAGCGCGACCGGGGGCGGGAAGCACCGCATCGCCGTGACGATCCCCCGTGCCTACCTCTACCTCCACGAGTGGGCTTTAGGCAACGGGAACAGTAGCGTGGGGCTGAAAACCGTCGTCGTTTTGAACGATCCGGCCGATTTCGCACCCGACGCCTCCCCCCTCCTACCGCGGGACAAGCGGGTTTTCGCCCGGAGCTGGAGTGCGATGGGGCGCAACGATGCCCGGGGCCTCCCCCAGCTCGAGCTCACCACGAAGCCCACGGGCCGCTGGTCCGTCCGCGTCTACTGATCCGCCCTAGCGGATAACGAACGAAAATCCGCCCGTCGCGGCGCGGTGCGCGAGGAGCGTTTTCAGCTCCGTGCGTCGCCCATCGACCGCACGCTCCCACCGGCGTTTCCCTTCGAGCAGGCGAACCGATGCGACAAAATCGGTCAGGCGGAGGGTCGATGCGCCGGCTGCGCGAGCCTCTTCGATGCGCTCTTCGACCAGCTGATAAAAAAGGAGGTCAAAGCCCGGCGTGGCCTGCCGTGCGAGCTCGATGAGCGAAATGCTGATGGGCGGAGCGGCCGGCTCAAGCTTCGCTGCGATATCAGGAAATCCGACGGTGTCGAGCGTGCGCGCGATCTTTTCAAATAGGTCCGCCAGGGTGATGCGGGTACCAAGAAAGCGGTCTCGCAGGTAGACGAGAACCCCGCTGGCTATGTCCTCCGCGAAAATCCACTTCTCATGCCCCGCCTTGTGAGCCGCGTTCGTGATGGATTGCTCGATCCACCTCACCTCGTACGACGGTACTATGTGGGTGCCGACTTGCAGGAGCGGCAGATTGGCTTGGAGACAGATCATTTGAGTGGAACTTCTAGCGGGTGACTCCGAAAAGATCGGGCTGCAGTTTATCGGCGCCGCGCGGACGGCGCTCGAGCGTGGCGATTTCGTCGATGAACTCGCCGACGTCCTGAAACTGGCGGTAGACCGAGGCGTACCGGACGTAGGCGACGGGATCCAGCTGGCGGAGCTTCTCCATCACGAGCGGCCCGATCGCCTTCGTCGGGATCTCTCGGAGGTTGCTCGTGTGGAGATGGGCGGCAATCTCCTCGGCGGCCGACTCCAACGCATCGATGCTCACCGGCCGTTTCTCACACGCCTTGACCAGTCCGCTCAATAGCTTCTCGGCATCAAAATTCTCCCGCACCCCGTTGCGCTTGACCACACGCAAGTCGTTCCGTTCCAGCTGCTCGTAGGTGGTATAGCGGTAGCCGCACGCGATACACTCCCGCCGGCGGCGAATGGCAATGCCGTCTTTCGACGCTCGGGAATCGATGACCTTGTCTTCAAGGTTTCCGCATTTGATACAACGCATGGCAGCTGGGGTGAAACGTTTCCCGATATGGAATCCGCGGGGGATGGAGGAGAGTTGCCGCTACATCTTGTGGTGTCAACCACTTTCCAGGCACTAGATGTAGATTTTCTCAGATCGGTGGCGCAAGGATGCGAATCTCGTGCGCCGCAGTTCTTGGAAAATAGCGATTGTAAATATCTCTAAGAAACCTTAATATCTTGAGAATCCGAGGAAATCTCCGGAGAGATGTATCATGAACAATTATCTTAGATTAGCAGTGGCTGCACTGGCAGCGCCCGCCTTGGTGTCGTGCAGCACCACCGCCGACGAAGATCCGGCCTACACGGATCCCTACTATGGTGGCGGCGCGGGCGCGGGGGATTACGTGCAGGTGACGCCGACCGGGCAGCAGGGAGGGGGCTACGGAACCCAGCAGCCCTACGCCGGCTACCAAGGAACCCAGCAGCCGGCCTACCAGCAACCCAGCTACCAGCAGCCGGCCTACCAGCAACACAGTTACCAGCAACCGGTCTACCAGCAACCGGCCTACCAGGAGCCGGCGCCGACCTATTCCGGCGGTGGTGGCACCTACACCGTGCAGCAGGGGGATACCCTCTACCGCATCAGCCGTAACAATGGCACCACGGTGGAGGCGCTCATGTCAGCCAATGGGCTCTCGTCCACGACCATCCACCCCGGCGACGTGCTGAGGCTGCCCTGAGGCGCATCCGGGAGTCGATCCTCGAAGGGTGCCCGGTGTTCCGGGCACCCTTTTTTGTCGGGGGCGGCAAAATATGTCGGTGCGGGCGCCGCCCGCTGAAAGGGGGAGGACCGGCAAGGCGTAAGATCACCGAAGCGGCAATGGAATCTCCTTGCGGCCACTCCTACCTACTTCCCTAACAAATACCTTTTCCTACTGGCATGAGCGATGACACCGAGATTGTCGAATCACTGAAAGTATCCTACGGCCAGATGCGCGAGCAGATCGGCCAGGTCATCGTTGGACAGGACGACGTCGTCGAGCAGTTGCTCATCGCGATTTTTTGCCGGGGTCACGCGCTCCTCGTCGGCGTGCCGGGACTCGCCAAGACGCTCCTCGTGAGCACGCTCGGAAGTGTGTTGAACCTGAGTTTCAAGCGGGTTCAGTTCACGCCTGACCTCATGCCGTCCGACATCACCGGAACCGAGGTGTTGGAGGAAGACCACTCGACCGGCAAACGCGTCTTCCGGTTCGTCAAAGGGCCGATCTTCGCCAACCTCCTGCTGGCCGATGAGATCAACCGGACTCCTCCGAAGACGCAGGCCGCGCTGCTGGAGGCCATGCAGGAACACCACGTGACCATCGGCGACGAGACCCACAGCCTCCCCGAACCGTTCTTCGTGCTCGCGACCCAGAACCCGATCGAGCAGGAGGGCACCTACCCGCTCCCCGAGGCCCAGCTCGACCGCTTCATGTTCAATATCATCGTCGACTACCCGAAGGAGTCCGAGGAGGTGCAGATCATCCGGCAGGTCACGGGGTCGGCCAAGGTCGCCCTCGACTCGCTGCTCGACGCAGAGCAGGTGATCAAGCTACAGGGTGTCGTACGGCGGGTCCCGGTGGCCGACCACGTCATCGAGTACGCCGCCAAACTTGCCCGCGCCTCGCGGCCGAAGCAGGGCGAGGCGCCGGATTTTGTCAAGGAGATGGTCGGGTGGGGGGCGGGTCCCCGCGCCGGGATCAACCTTATCCAAGCGGCCAAGGCGCGCGCGGTGCTCTACGGTCGCTACCACGCCACGACCGCCGACGTCCAGGCGGTGGCCGCCCCGGTGCTCCGCCACCGGATTTTGACTACCTTCAACGCCCAGGCCGCCGGGGTGACCAGCGACGAGATCGTCCGCCAGCTCATCCAGCACCTCAAGCCGGTGGCGGAGGTGGAAGTCTGATGACCGCCGTGGAGATGCTCTCCGCGCGCCCCTTCCGACCTTCCCCCTTGATCCCAACCCCGACCGCCCCATGTCCGTAACGACGCTGAAGGGACTGGAGTACATGGAACTCCTCCCGCAGGAGACCGCCGGGACGGTTGCCAAGCTCGAGCTGCTGGCGCGCGCCAAGATGCTCGGCACGATCTCCGGCCGCCACGTCAGCCCGAACAAGGGGTTTTCCGTGGAGTTCGCCGAGCACCGCCAGTACGTCCCCGGCGATGACCTGCGGAACCTCGACTGGCGGGTCTACGGCAAGGCGGACCGCTATTACATCAAGCAGTACATCGAGGAGACCAACCTCCGGACCACCATCATCACGGACGCCTCGGGGTCGATGCGCTACACCGGAGACGCCGCCGCCAAGCTCCGGGGACAGGCGGTCAGCAAGTTCGCCTACGCACGGTATCTCGCCGCGGCCCTCTCCTACCTCATGATCCGGCAGCAGGATGCGGTGGGGCTCGTGACGTTCGACAAGGCCGTGCGCACCCACATCCGCTCGGCCAGCCGCCCGAGCCAGGTGCGCCGGATACTCGAAGAACTGCACGGCACCGAACCGGGCGACGACACCGCGCTCAGCCAGACCCTGCACGAGATCGCCGAGATCGTTCCGGCCCGCGGGCTGGTGGTCGTGATCAGCGATTTTTTTGACGACCCGGACGAGTTGGTCAACGCCCTCCACCACTTCGCCTACCGCGGCCACGAGCTCGTTCTCTTCCACGTGATGGCCGACGAGGAGTTGACCTTCCCCTTCGACCGCTTCCAAGAGTTCATCGATCTCGAGCCGGGGGACGTCGGACGGACGAAAGTCGATCCGCGCACCATCCGCGCCGCCTACCTCGAGCGGGTGCGCGCGTTCATCTCGAAGCTCGACCGGGCCTGCGGCCAGCTCAAGGCGGACTACGTCCCGGTGAATACCAAAAAACCCTACGATAAGGCGCTCGCGGACTACCTCACGGCACGTCGTGCCAGGGTCTAACATTCTTCCCCAAGCATGCTCTTCATCAACCTCGCGCTAACCTTTGGCCTCCTGGCCGTCGCGGTGCCGGTGATCCTCCACCTGCTCAACCGCCGGACGGCCAAGCGGATCGACTGGGGCGCCATGATCTTCCTGATCGAATCGGTGACCAGCCGCCGCCGCCGGGTTCAGTTGGAGGAGGCGCTCCTCATGGTCACGCGTTGCCTCCTCTTCGCCCTCCTGGCGCTCGCCCTGGCACGCCCGTTCGTGCCTCCCGGTGCCGGCGCCCCGTGGGTCGTGATCTTGCCGTTGGGACTGCTCGCGATCGCCGCCCTTGGCGTCGCCGTCGCCATGTGGGCCGAGCCCAAGGTGCGGGCCATCTTGCTGCTGACCTCGTTCGTGTTGCTCGGCCTCTGCGCCGCGGCGGTCATCTTCGAGCGCCAGCTCAACCTCAAGCGCTTCGGGGGGGGCGAGCGGCAGGATATCGCCATCATCATCGACGGGTCATCGTCGATGACGCTGGCGGCGGGCGGGGGTACGGAGACGAACTTTGCCAAGGCCGTGGCCGAGGCGCGGGAGATCATCGAAAAAGCCGGGGGCGGTGACGCCTTCAGCATCGTGCTCGGTGGCCCCGTGCCCGCCGGGAAGCTGCCGACCCCGGTTTCGGATCGCGCACTGCTCTTCGAAACACTGGACGGGCTCGAACCGCTCAACGGCTCGATGGCCGGGCGGGATGCCGTGGCCTACGCAGCAGCCGGCGTCGCCCAAGGCTACAACCCGAAGAAAAGGATCATCGTCATCACCGACGGCCAGTCGCTGGGCTGGGACGCCGACACGCCCGGAAAGTGGCGGGCTCTCCAAGATGGGTTCGAGAGCCTCCCCACGGCACCCGAGGTCATCGTCCGCCAGCTCGCCGTGCCCGCCCGGGTGCGCAATGCCGCTGTCGTGGGGATCGATCTCTCCCGCGCGGTCGTCGGCACCGACCGCCCCGTATCGATCGACGTGACCGTCGAGAATACTGGCACCGAGGCCGTCACTCCGGCTGCGGTGGAACTCGATCTCGGCCGGGGGCAGGTATTGCAAGGGACTTCACCTGGGCAGATGGCACCGGGGGCCAAGGAGGTCGTCACCTTCACCCACCAGTTCAGACAGCAGGGGAGTGTGCTCGCCCAGGCCAGGGTGGTGGTGGAGGACGACATCGCGCTCGACGACGCCATGCCGCGCGCCATCAACGTGGCCGGGAAAGTCCGCGTCCTACTCGTCGACGGGTCCGCCGCCAGCGCATTCTTCGACCGCGCCTCCGCCTTCGCCTCGCTGGCGCTGGCTCCCGGCTACGTCGAGTCGGCCGGCGGCGCTGATGGTGGGCAGGAGGGAGGAGCCAAACCGGAACGCTTCCTCGTGGAGCCCGAGGTGGTCGCCGCCTCACAGATTACCACGGTCAAGTCATTCGCCAGCTACGGCGTGATCATCCTGGCTGACGTCCCGCGCCTCCCGGCCGGTGTCGCCCGCCAGATCGCCCGTTTTGTCGAGGCCGGGGGCGGGCTGCTCGTGGCCGCTGGACCGCAGGCCGACGCCAGCTTCTACAACCGCTGGACGGCGGGCGACGGCGGTGCGGTGCTGCCGCTTCGGCTGGCCGGACCGGTGACCCTAGAGGCGGGTGAGGACCTGGTGGCACCAGGCCTGACGACCTTCTCGCACCCGGCTCTCCACGTCCTCGCCGACGCCAAAGCCAGCGACCTCGCCACCGCGGGCATCGCCCGCTACTGGAAGCTCGAGCCGGACTCCGAGGACGACCCCGGTGGCCGCATCGGCGGTCGCTTCGAGAACGGCGATCCGTTCCTTGCCGACAACCGCCTCGGGGCGGGGAGCGTTTTGTTGCTACCGTTCGCGCTCGACGCCAAAGCCGGGAACTTCGCCACGCGCCAGTCGTTCGTTCCCTTCGTCCACGAGCTCGTCTACTACCTGACGAACCCGGGAGGCGCGGGCCTCAACCTCCAGCCGACCTGGGCCTTGACCATCGACCTCTCCGCCGGTGCGGGCGGAGGTCGCCCCGGTGCCCAAGGGCTCTTCGCCCAGTACTACTCCGACCAGAGTTTTACCCGTCGGGTGCTCTCGCGGGTCGATCCGAACGTCGAGTTCGATTGGGAAAACCGTTCGCCTGCCGAGGGCGTCCCCAACGACCGTTTCGCCGTCCGCTGGACCGGATCGATCACGCCGCGCTACTCCGAGCGCTACGACATCGGCGTCGATGCCGACGACGAGATGCGGCTCTTCATCGACGGCGAGCAGGTCATCGACCGCTGGGGAAGCACGCAGATGGAAATGGAAGCCGGCCGCCCCTACGCCATCCGCATCGACTACATCGAGGGCAATGCCAACGCCAAGGCGCGCCTCACCTGGAAGAGCGATTCCGAGAGCTGGAAGGTCGTGCCCACTTCCGTACTTTCCCCGGTGAGTCCCGGCAGCGGCGCGGCCGGGGAAGATCTCATCGATACCTTCTCGGCGTTCGCCCCGGATGGCAGCACCCGCCAGGCCGGCGTCTATCTCACGCCGGGAGGTCTGGTTTCCCGCGTCGGTGGCGACGTGCTTCCCGGCATCTACCGGATCGCCGTGCCCGAGGAACGGCGCTCCGACTACGCGGCCCTGCTCGAGTCCGGCGACGCCGAAAACCCCGCCGCCGACATCCCGTTCACCGTCGCCCGCGACCCCCGGGAGAGCCGCCTCGAAGCGCTTTCCGACGAGGACTTTGCTTCCCTGGGCTCCTACGTCAACCTGCTCCGCCCCGCCGACGTCGCCGGTGTCCTCGACATCCTCGAGGGCCGCGAGTACGGCAAGGAACTGTGGCGATTCCTCGCGGCCGCCGGGCTCTTCTTGCTCGTTGCCGAGGTCGTACTTTCCCGGTGGATTTCTAAGAACCGCGCCACGGGTACCTCGCAGCCCGTCGCCTTCGAATCGAGAGACCAGCCGGGGCAGTCTTTCCAAGACCAGCTCGGGCGCATGAGGGGGGCGCCGAAAGGGGCATGATGTTAGCACTGACAGGATCACCAACCACCATCGCGACCGCCGCCCGGGAAGACCTCGTGTCACCGGACGTCCCCACCGTCATCCTCGTCGCCGTGGTGCTCGGCTTGGCCGCCGTCCGATTCATCGTCCTCCAAGGCCGGACGGGAAAACGCTTCTTCGCCCTCAAGGCTCTGGCCACCGGCGGCCTTCTCTACGCCCTCGTCCAAGTCGTGGCCCGCGGCGTCTCGCTCGTCACCCCCTGGCCGCTTCTCGCTCTCGTCGTGGCCGGGGCGCTGGCCGTCGAGTGCGCCGTCGGTGCCTACCGCTGGGAGAGGACGACGATCGGTGTCGGTCGGGGGCGCACCGTTCTGGCGCTGCGCATTTTCGCCATCCTCCTCGTCGTCACCGTTTTGCTCGAGCCCGTGCTCACCCGCATTGTCGAACGGCGCATCGATCGCGAGATCGTCGTTCTCGTGGACGATTCGGAGTCGATGGGGCTATCCGATGACCGCTCGTCACCCGCCGAGCGCCTCCGGCTCGCGCAGTTTTACACCGATCCCGCCGTCGCCGAACGTGCCGATGTCCGCGAGCAGACCCGGGAGCTCGCCGCGCTCGCCCGGCAGACCCGCGAGCTCGCCGGAGGTCTCGGTGACGGATCGCTCCTCGCGGAAGCCGCCGCCGCCTCGGTCACCGACAATGTCGCAGCCACGCGCGATGCCCTCGGCGAAATCGTCGGCTCGCTCGACACCACGCGGGTCGGTGGCGATCCCGATGGCAAGATCGATAGCATTGCCAGGTCGTTGCGTGAGCAGGTGGTTCCGAAGCTCGACCAGGCCATCGAGGCGGTCGCTGCTGAAAAGGGGGGCGACGCGGTTTCCCGGCTCAACGAGTCCGCCGAAGCTCTCGCCGAACTCGGCACCCGCCTGGTCGAAGCTTCGATGGAACTCGACATCGCCGTCTATTCGCGGCTCGATGCCGACGCCAAAGCCCGGGTCGATGCCCTGGCTGACAAGTCCCGTGCGGAGATCGCGCGTGACCTCTTGGAAAGCACCGCCATCAAGGAGGCGTTGGGCGAGCGGTACACCCTGCGCGAAGCCCGGTTCGCCCGTTCGACCACCGAGGTCGGAGGCACACCTGAATCCGTCGACGGCGGGGAGGGGCAGGAAAGTCCCGGCGATGCCGACCCGAGTGCCGCCGTATCCCTGGCCGAGATCGAGGAGGGCGAATACGCCTCGACCAACGTGGCTGCCGCCCTCGAGGCCGCGGCCGAATCGATCGCACCGGAAACGCTGGCCGGGGTCGTCCTCATCAGCGACGGTCGCCACAACGCCCGTGACCAGGTCGAGGACGTGGCCCGCCGGCTCGGTATCCAGGGGGCGCCGGTCGGCGCGATCGCCCTCGGCAGCAGCGTGGGGCCTCCCGACGCCTCGGTGATCGAGCTCCAGGTTCCCGAATCGATCTATCTCGGCGACCGCATCCTCGCCCGCGCTTCGCTGAAGCTCGATGGACTTCGGGGAAAAACGGTGAAGGCCGGTCTCTATCTGGGCGACGAGAAGATCGACGAGCAGGACATCGCGGTACCGGAGGATCAGTTCACCGCCACCGTCCGATTCCGTGATGCCCCGGAGGACAAAGGAACCCGGTCTTATTCGGTGCGCATCGACCCCGTCGAGGGCGAACGGTTCTCGGAGAACAATGCCTGGTTCTTCGATGTCGCCGTCACGGATGACCGCAAGAATGTCCTCATCGTGGATTCCGTCCCGCGCTGGGAGTTCCGCTACCTGCGGAATCTGTTTTTCGCCAGGGACAAATCGGTGCACCTCCAGTACGTCCTCCTCAATCGGGAGGATGTTGCCGGCGCCCAAGATCTTGCGGATATCCCGGCTTCCGCCTCCCGTCCGTTCGGGGAGGCCGAGGCAACCAGGCTCCCGGAGTCCCGCGAGGAGTGGCTCAAGTTCGACGCCATCATCCTCGGCGACGTCCCGCCCGCCGTCTTCGGGGCGAACGAGTGGGAGATGATCGATGCGTGCGTCCGCGAGCGCGGTGCCATGCTCGTCCTCATCGCCGGTCCCAACGCCATGCCCCACGCCTTTTCCGACGACCTCTTCCGCGCCCTTTGCCCGGTCGTCTACGACGCCGACCCAGGCGCCTTTGTCGCCGGCGAACCGGCGGACGGTACCGATGGGTTCCGGCTCACCCTGACCGCGGAAGGGCGTGGCAATTCTATCATGCGCCAGGCGCCAAGCGGCGTGGTCAATTCCCAGATCTGGGCGGACATGCCACCGCTCTACTGGCGCCATCCCGTCACGACCACCAAGGAGGGGGCGGAGGTGCTGGCCTACGCCGAGCCGCTCGGTGGGAGCAGTTTGACGGAAGTCGCGTTTCGCGGCCTCACCGAGCAGCGCGATGCCGAGCGGAAGAACCCGCTGGTCGCCGTGCACCGCTACGCCCTCGGCAGTGTGTGCATGCTCATGACCGACCGCACCTGGCGCTTCCGCCACACGGTGGGAGATACCTACCACCACCGCTTCTGGGGGCAGCTCCTCCGCTGGGGCACCGGCGAGAACCTCCGCGAGGGCAACGAGTTCGTCCGCCTCGGGACCGACCGCATCTCCTACACCCCCGGCGAGCCAGTCAAGGTCATCGCCCGCATCGCCGATACCGATTACAAACCGATCACCGACGGTGAGGTGCAGGCCAGCGTCTTCCGCGACGGCGAACGCATCGTGCGCAAGACCCTCACTTACCGCCAAGGATCCAACGGCATCTACGAGGCCGAGGTCGGTCCGTTCCCCGGCTCGGCGGATCGCTACCGGGTCGTCCTCGAAGGCAGCGATTCCGCCCGCATCCTCGGAGAAGGTGGCATCGAAGAGCTCGCTACCACCTTCAGCGTCGATTCGGCCAAGAATCCGATCGAGCTTTCCGAACTCACGGTGAACCGCGAACTTCTCAGCACTATCGCAGACCTCTCCGGCGGTCGCGTCCTCGACGCTGCCGGAGCCGACCAGCTCGCCTCCCTCTTCGGCGAGCCGAGCAAGGTCGTCGAAGAGATCCAGGAAACCACCCTCTGGGACAAGTGGCCGATCTTGGCGCTCTTCCTCATCGCCGTCACCGCCGAGTGGCTCGTCCGCCGCAGGGCGGGTCTGGTGTAGCGGGCCTGCCGAATACCTGGGGGTGGCAGCCCGCCGGGCGGTGGTGGGGTGGCCCACTTGCCTAGAATCGTGTTGGAAGAACGAATGCGCGATAACGACGAGACTGCTCCACCCGGAATCCGACCCGAAGGTCACCGGTGATCGGGCTGCGCCTCCCCACCCGGGATGCCGGTCGGTCTCACCGTCGCGATGGTGGACGAGCCGTTGGGTTGTATGTTCGGTTCCTAAGAAGCTGTCTAAAAAGTCATGTTAGTGCCGCGGCTT
>CAZKYJ010000004.1:0-9917 GCA_964556355.1 uncultured Verrucomicrobiales bacterium
CCGCGACCCCACCGACCTCCGGGCGATCAAGGGAGCGACCGACGCCACCGCCCGAGCCTCCATGGCCAAAGGTGGATGGGATTCGGCCAAGAGCTTCAAAGACGTCCTCAAGAACAAGGACGAGGCTGGCGACTTGGAAAAGGGCGCCCGCACGGCGATGACGAAGGAGCAGATCGAGGACGAGATCGCGCGCCTCGGGGAGCAGTACGAAAAAGACCAGTCCGACCTGCGGGTCGTGAAACGAATCGCCGCGCTTTACGAACAGGCCGAGAATTTTCCGGACAGCCTGACCTGGTACGATTACGCCTACCAACTCAGCGACGGCGACGTCGCCCTGGAGACCAAGGTGCAACGCCTAAAGGACCGCGTCCGCGACGACGAAATCGCTTTGATCGAGGCCGATCTCGCCGAGACCCCGGATCCCGAGAAGCAAGCGCACCTCGACGAACTGAAGAAGGATCGGAGCCTCAACCTCATCAAGGATGCCCGCATGCGCGTCGAGCGGAACCCGACCGACCCGATCCTCCGCTACGAACTCGGGCAGAACCTCTACGAGGCAGGTGAGTACTCCGACGCCATCCAGCAGTTGCAGAAGGCGAAGAACAGCCCGCACATCCGCACGAAGGTGCTCCTGACCCTCGGCAAGTGCTTCGAGCACAAGGGGATGAACGACCTCGCCGTCACCCAGCTCGAATCCGCCGCCTCGGAGCTCAGCCTGATGGATCACACCAAAAAAGAAATCCTCTACACCCTCGGCCTCATCCACGCGAGCATGGGGAACAACGAGAAGTCGATGGACGCGCTCAAGCAGATCTACGAGGCCGACTACAGCTACCGCGACGTGGCGGAGCGGGTCGAGGCCTCCTACAGCGGCGACTGATCGACCGGCCGGACAGCTGACGGAAGCGGCAGGAATCAGGGTTCCTGCCGCTTTTTCGTTCCCGGCGGTAGGCCCCCTCTTACTTTTTCGCGCCCCCGCCCATCATCTCGGCGCTCATCTTGAGCCCCATCTCCATCATGTCGCGGAATCCCTTCTGGCTCGCCTCCAGCGTCTCCAACTGCTCCGGCTCGAGAAACGCCTGCGCCCTCTCGCGCACCTCCGCCTGCATCTCGCCGAACGCGACGATCAGCTGGGTCGGATCATCGGGCATGGCCGTCCCGGACATCACCTCGGAAATGTTCGATCGGTCTTTGAAGTCGGGGTCTTGGCGCACCTCCCACATCACGTCCATGAGCTTCTGTTCCGCGTCGGGCGAGAGCGGGTGCTCGGTCGATGCCAGCTGGCTGCGGAGCGAGTCGAGCTGCTGGCGCTCCGCCTGGGTTTCCTCGTAGCGCTTGAACTCGTCGAACTTTGCCTCCCCGAGCAGCGCCTTCAGCTCCTCGTTGTAGCTCTCCATGACCTCCTTCATTTTCCCGGACGCCTCCTCGCTCTTCTGCTCGTCCGCGATCCCCCCGGCGGCCATCGCGGCCATCGCCGCCTCGGTGATGGCCATTTGCCGCTCGACGAGAATATCCGAGAGCGCCGCCACCTCGTCGTCGCTGAAGCCCTGATCCCGAAAGAGGTTCGCAAACGTCGCCGCGACCTGCCCTTTGAACTGCTGCTTCATCTGTTCCTTCATCACGGGGTTGTCCATCATCCCTGCGAAAAGGGATGCCGCGCTTCCCTCCCCGCCTCCGGCGCGTTCCTCCCCATCTGCAATGGCCGCCTCCGCGAGGCTCGCGGCCTTGGCCACCGCCTCGGCCACCTCACGGTCTTTCGCCTCCAGCGCCGCCTCGAGGCTCGCCACCTCACCCTCCAGTTCCGTCACCCGCGCTTCCGATACCCGCTTGCTCTCCCCCAGATCCGCATCGGCCATGGCCGCACCAATCTTGAGCGAAGCCCCCAAGTAACCGATGAAAACCCCCAAGACCAAAATCGCCAGATAGGAGAGCCACTTCATGGTGGGATAAGCCTAGCACTTCGCGCCCAATAATTGGAGCAAATTATTCCGGGGGAGGGACGATCATTCCGGCGTCACGACGCGCACCCCCGCCGCGGCACCCTCGACACCGTCGCCTGCCCTGATGGAGATCTTCAGCGGCGTCTTCCGCTGTGATGGGATCAGCCGGACCATGCCCTCGTGGCGACCTGCCGGGGCGCCGACGGTGAGCTCGGGTGCGGGGGAAAGCGCGTTCCCCTGGAAGCTGAGGCGGTTGAGGCCGTCGGTGTCGTTCAGCAAGAAGGTGATGTCGCCGGGCGCCGCCACCTCGAGTTGGAAGTACAGCTCGTAGCTCCCCTGCTGGCCGACGGCAGCGGCGAGGTCGGCATCGGTGATCTCTCCCGACACCCGGCCGGTGACCGGCAGGCGGGAAGCGGCAGCCTTCGATTCGACCGACCACGAGCGAACGGCCTGGTCCCCACCGGCGATGGAAAGTTCCGGGGTGCGCCCCAGGTCATGGAGGAAGCGCACGAGGTCGATGAACTCCGCCCGCGAAAGCGAAGCCGTCAGCCCCGCGGGCATCAGCGACTTTCCGATCTCTTTGCTGGCGATCTGGTCCAGGGGGATCGCCTGGTCCTTGTTGGCCGCGTCGATGAGGACGAGATGGGTATCCGTCTCCCGCGCACCCGTCCCGGCGAAGACCCCCCCGTCTTTGGTCGTGACCGTGGTGAGGTGGTAACCCTCTTTCACTTTTGCCTCGGGGATGAGGAGCGAGTCGATGAGGTAGTCGATCGGTGCGCTCGCGCCGATACTCACGAGATCCGGACCCACGCGCCCGCCGGCCCCGCCGATCGCGTGGCAGTTGATGCACAGGAGCTGGGGTCGCCGGTAGATCGTCTCGCCCCGGACGGGGTCGCCGGTCGCTTCCACCGCGGCGACCAGCGCCGCCATCTGCTCCGCGGTCGGGGCCATGGGGGCAGCGGCCAGCCCCCCGGCGGTGCGGAGACATGCCTCGAGCGCCGGCGCGGCCTGGCCGGATGCCGCGACCGCCCGGATCCCCGCCTCGGCCACCGCGCTGTCGAGTTCGGCGTCACCGAGCGCATGCGCCAATGCGGCGGGGCCGTCCCGCCGACCGACAAAAATCGGGTAGATGCTCGCCGCGGCGTCCACCATTTCGGGTGCCTGCAGCAGCTTCGCACCTGCCGCCGCCGCCCGGCCGAGGTCGATCTTCGCCAGGGCGGCCAGCGCGGGAACCCGCTCCGCACCGAACGCGCTGCCGGCCGTCACTTCCTCCAGGGCCGCCTTGCTCGCCTCTCCTGCCATTCCCGCAAGACCCTCGATCGCGGCCCGACGGAGCTCTGGACCGGAGGCCGGGTCTTTGAGTAACCCGATCAGCTCGGTGGCGGCATCGGCGACGTTCCACGCCCCGGCCAATTGGATTGCCGCCCGGCGAACCTCCGGCGCCCCGCCCGCGATGAGCTCCCGGACGTGACCGAGATCGCCCGACGGCGTGACCTTCCGCTCGGCAGCCGCCTGCTCCAGCGAAGCCAACACCCGCACCGACAACGCCGGCTCGATCGCGTCCTCCCGCACGAGTGCGTAGAGCAGGTCGAGTTCGCCCGCCCCCCCGATATTGGCAAGAAACTCGGCAGCCTCCGCCCGCCGGTCGGCGGCGACGGTCGCGTCGGCGGCGATGGCGGCCAGCGGAGCGGCGACCTCGGGGCTGTTCACCGCCTTCAGCGCATAGATGAGGTGCGCCACCCTTCCACCGAAATCGAAGCTCCCCTCCCGGACGGCCGGCAGCCACACCGGCGCGAGTTCGCGCGCCGTCAGCCAGAGGGCATAATCGAGAAACCGGTCGGTCCCGGTGCCGTCGAGCGCGGAGAGTGCGGCGGCAGCGGCATCCAGCGTAGGGACGAGTCCGAGGGCGCGCACGGCTTCTAGTCTCACCTGCGGATGCGCGTCCTGCGAGGCTGCCCTGAGGACGGCGATGGAGTCCGCCGGATCGGCAACCCCGTAGTAGATCATCCGAACTGCGGCGGCGCGGGCACGATGATCCGGGGAGTTGAGGTTCTGCTCCAGCAGCTCTGGATCGACTTCCCCCAGCCCCTGCAGAACCCAGAGCGCCTGGAGTTTCGCCTGGGCATCGCCGCCGTCGGCGTGGCTCCTCACCTTGGCGACGAGCGCTTCGCTGACCCCCATCCGCTGGAGCCGCAGCCTCGCCTGGTCGCGCGTCCACTGCTCGGGCGCGCCGAGCATCTCGAGCAGCCCGTCGACCGACGCCCCGACGATGTCCGGTTTCTTCACCAGCGGGCGGTTCTTGGCGGTGATCCGCCAGATGCGACCATGCCCTTTGTCGCGGCGCTCGTCGCGGAAATCGACCTCGCCGTGCTGGATGATCGGGTTGTACCAATCGGCGATGTAGATCGCTCCGTCCGGCCCCATCTTGATGTCTACCGGCCGGAAGGTGACCCGGCGCGAGCGCAGGAGGTCGTCCTTCTTCTCGGAGGCGTAACCGCTCCCGGCCTCGCTGATGACGAAGCGGTTCACCCGGTTCGCGCGGAAATCGTTGGCCAGCATGTTCCCCTGCCAATCGTCGGGAAAGTGGCGACCGCTCACTCTGGCGAGCCCGCTGTGCTTCGGCTCGCCGCTGTTGAGCCCCGCCAGGATACGCGTGGCATCGACAGCGGTGAGGTACTGCGCGCCGGGGAACACGTAGTTGATCCCCTCGTGGTAGGCACCGTCGGTGGCGAACGACTGCCCCCAGTCGTCGAAAACGTGCCCCCACGGGTTGACCATCCCACGCGAGAAGACGTCGAGCCTGAGCGCCTCCCGCTGGAACCGCCAGATGCCGCCCGCGTCGAGCCGCTTGACCCCCCACGGCGTTTCGACGTGGCTGTGGATGTAGATCGACTGGTTGAAGAACATCTCGCCGCCCGGCCCCCAGGTGAAGGCGTGGATGATGTGGTGGGTGTCCTCGGTTCCAAACCCTGAGAGAACCACCTCTTCGGTATCGGCGCGCCCGTCGCCGTCCGTGTCCTCGAGGAAAATCATGTCGGTGGAATCCGCCACGTAGGCACCGCCGTCGCCGGGCAGGACGCCTGTGGGGATGAGAAACCCGTCGGCGAAGACCGTGCTCTTGTCCGCCGTCCCGTCGTGGTCGGTGTCTTCGAGGACGACGATCTGGTCGCTCTCCGGCTGGCCCGGGGAAATCTGCGGGTAGATGGCGCTGCTGGCCACCCAAAGCTTGCCGTCCGCGCCGAACGCGATCTGGATCGGCTTCCGGATCATCGGATCGGAGGCGAAGAGGTTGACCTCGAAGCCGTCGGCCACCACGAAATCGGCCAGCTCGGCGACGGGATCGGGTTCCGGGATCTCCGTCAGCGAACGCTGCGCCTGGCTGGCGATGGGCACGGCAAGTGCCAGAGAAAAGAAAAGGGGGCGTGGGGACATGGATCTAAGGTCTCTGTTCGAGGGCTTCGCGGATACCCTTCTCCGCCTCCTCGATAAGGGGGTCGAACTGGGGGATCTCCGCCGCGTTGTTCCCCTGCTCGTGCTTGCGGAAAAGCGTCAGATAGGTCTCGTTCTGCGGGCGCCAGCGATGGAAGTAGAGTTCGTTCTTCGCGACCACCCTCTCGCGGACGGCCTCGAGCGCCGCCCAGTCCGGGTTGGGCAGCCCGAGGGCGGTGGAGATCGCTTCCGACGCCTTGGCATAGCCCTCTGGGGTGAGGTGGAGGCTGTTGTAGGTGAGCGGTGGGTTTGGTGACTCCAGCGTGTCTTTGACGGGCAGCAGCTTCCCGAGATCGAGAAAATAGTGCCCGCGGTCCTCCGCGGCCGCACTGATCGCTGCCGCGTAGAGGGCGAGGTCGGCGTTGTGGGATGCCGGGTCGGGCAAGGCTCCCCCCAGCGCTTCCTGCCGGGGTGGCGCCACGAAAAGGATGCGTGCCCCCGTCGGCTCCAACACGTCCAATAGCGCCCCGAGGTGCTTCTTGAAATCGGGCAGCCCCTCCGCTCCCGCGAACGCCTCGTTGCCACCGTAACTGACGATGAGGACGGTCGGCTCCAGTGCGGACACGTGCTCCCGCAGGTGCTCGAACCCCTCGGGCTGGAACCCGAAGCGTCCGCGCGACGCCCCGCGCACGGTGTCGCCACTCCAGCCGAGATTGCGGAACACGAGGTCTTTGGCGCCCGCTCCGGCGAGCAGCGCCGTCTCCAGATAGCCGTAGCGCTGGGCGCGCTCGATAAAGGTATTGCCGAGGAGGACGACGCGATCCCCGTCCTTGAAGGCGAATTCGGAAAGTGGTTTTGCCTCCCCCCGCGGGGCGACCGCGAGGACGGCGAAGAAGCAGAGAGTAAGAATTCGTGGGGGCATGAGGCTTTGAGAACGCGGGTGCGGGGAGCGGACTTTCGCCCTACTTTCCGCGGTGCGCATCCACCACCTTTCCGGCCTCCTCGCCCTCTCCCTCCCCCTGCTTGCCGAACCGGCCAGCGCCCGGGCGCCCGCCCCCGACTTCTTCCGTCGCCCGCCGGTCGCCGTCCAACCCGGCGACGGGGACTACGTGGTCCTCCTCCACGGCATGGCGAGGAAAAAAGAGAGCATGGGCCGCCTCGCCGACACGCTGAACGACGCCGGTTTCTTCACCATCGCCCTCGACTACCCCGGGCTGCGGGCCGGGATCGCGGAAATCGCCGGTTCCCTCGTCGCCCCGGCCGTCGCGGCGTTCTGCACCGATCCCTCGCGGCAGATCCACTTCGTCGGCCACTCGCTGGGCAACATCGTCGCCCGCAGCTACCTCGCGGGCGAACACCGCCCCCCCAACCTCGGCAGCGTCGTCATGCTCGCCCCGCCCAACCACGGCAGCCCGATCATCGATGCCATCGGCGACTACCCCATCGTCGCCGCCATCCTCGGCCCCGCCGCCGACGACCTCCGCACCGGGGAGGACTCGTTCATCGCGCAGCTTCCCGACCCCGACTACCCCGCCGCCGTCATCATGGGCAACCGCCCTGCCATCCCATTTTTCCAACGACTCCTCCCCGGGTGCAATGACGGGATCGTCGGCGTCGAGGACGGCCGCTTGGCCGGGCTCGCCGACTTCCTTGTCATCCACGCCCCGCACACCACCATCGCGGGTAAAGCAGAAACGGGCCGGCAGGTGCTCGCCTTTCTCCAAGAGGGGGCATTTGCCGGCGGCGCGCCCGCGCTGGAAGTGAACGCCACACCGTGAATGCGACGGACAAGAACCTGGCGAAGCTGGTGGCGGAACGCGCTTTCGTCAGCATCTATCGGAAAGGGATCGACCTTCACGCGCTCGGCGGATTTGTCATCGATTACTCCGATACCCTCCTCCTCGTCGCAGCGGTCTCCGATTTCGTCCCGAACGGCAGGGTTTTGCTCAGGCGCGACGACGTCACGAAGATCACCCATACGGCGACGGGGAAGTTTCAGAAATCGTTGCTGGAAACCGAAGGGATTCTCGCGTCGATCGATTTCGAGAACCCGCTCCCCCTATCGACCCTCGGTGATTTTCTCCGCTCCCTCGACGCGGACGAGATCGTGGTGCTCGAAGACGAGCAGACGCATCAGCCAGAGTTTTTTATCGGCCGGATCAAACGGGTCAAAAAGAAGTCGGTGCAGGGGCTGTATTTCTACGGCGACGGCGAGTGGGATGACCGGTTATCGAAATTCCGGCTCTCCTCGATCACCCGGTGCGAGGTCGGAACGATCTACACCGGCGCCTACGCCCGGCATTTCGCCCGGATCGAGGGATCGGCCGCCGGGCTTCCGTCGGCACGGAGCTGAAAGAACAGGCTAGTCGACCGGCCCGGCGCCTTCCGCGACAGCTTCGGCACGGTCGCTCGTCTGCTGGCCCGCGATGGCCGGCAGCTCGGATTCGCGGATGAAGCCCTGGCTCACCGCGTGGGCTGCGACCGCGTAGCTCTCTTCCGCAAGGATCAGATCGACGCCCGTCTCCCGCGCTTTCTCCGCGAGCTCCCCGACCGCCGCATCGCGCTCGTCGCGGGTCACGTCGCGGATATAGAGTGCCAGGATGCGATCGGGGAACTCTTCGAGGATGGCGGTGTAGATCTCAGGATCTTCCTGGCCGCTATCACCTAGCAAGATGAACGGCATCTCCGGGTAGAACTGCAGCACCTCCCGGATCGCTTCGGACTTGTGCGCGTGGTGCCCGCTCTTGATGAACTTTTCCTCGTCGATCCCCCAATCTTTCATGAACAGGGTGCCTCGTGGAATCATCCGCAGTTCGAAGATTTGGGTGATGAGATCGTAGAGGTTCCACGGCGAGCTGGTCACGTAGAAGAACGGGTTCCGTCCCCGCCCGTCGATGCCCCGCGCGAGCGCCGCGTAGAGTGCCGACACACCGTTGAAAACGATCCGGGTGTGGGCATTTCCGAAGAGGGTGTTTCTCGCCATTTGCAACACGCTGGTCGCCCCCGTGTGGATGACGGTGTCGTCGATGTCGCTGATGATCCCGAACTCGCAGCCCGCGCCCGGCACCTGCGCGGGTGCGTGCGCGGTCACCGGCACGTCGTCGGTCGGTTCGATCAGCTCCAGATCGACCCCGTTCCACAGCGGCGCCTCGCCCCCGGCGAACCCGGTGGGAACCTCCACGCGGAAATACCCCTCCCCATCTGCCACCACGGGATAGCGGGAGTTCCCGACCCGCGCCTCGAGTTTGGCGCCCGGCACCTCGTCGGTAAACCAGTTCCGTGTCGAGTTGATAAAGTTTCGCCACTCGCTGTCCGAGGCGCCGGCCTTCGGCAGCTCCCGCTGCACCAAGACGCGCCCCCCGATGCGCAGCGCTCCCGCGCTACCATACCCGGGGTAGCACTTGATCTGCAACGGCCTTTGCATCCCGGTAAGCCGGGCGAGCCCGTACTTCGCCCCGTCGAGGTTGGACTCGAGGAGATGGATAAGCTTTTTCCACATGCCATCCGTTTACGCCGCGGCACGGGATCGGGCAACGGTCCGGGGCTAGCTCGCGCCTGGGGCGACTGGAGCCTCGCCGCCCAGTTTCCGCTGGGACACGGCCCAGAAGGTGTAGACCGCGAGCGCGGTCCCCACCGGGATGTTGAGGAGATTGATCACGGCGGCGACGACCGCCGCGATGGAGCCCCAGCTCTTTCTCCGGAAGAGCCCCCAGCCCGCCAGGAGAAACGGCGCCGCGCAGCACAACAGCACCCCGCAGACCAGCAACCCGGCGAGGGCCGGCACGTAGGTTCCCGGCCCCTCCTCAACCACGATGGTAGGAATCGCCGTCCCGAAAACGACGAACGGGATGGCGATCAGGAAGAGCGCCCCACAGACCAGGTTGGCGCCCGCGATGATCGTGCGGTGGACTTCATTCTCGCGCTGCCCCTCGGCGAGCACATTTCTGATCGTGTCCATATCAGTGCGCAGCTGCTCCGGGCTCAGCCGCGGCGGTTGGGTCGTGTCCTCGGTATTCATGATGGGGTGTTCTCTGTTGGTTTGTCAGGATCTTCCATGGCGAGGGAGTCGATCAGCTTCTGCATGATCTGAAAATAACCGAAGAGAGCCACCCTCCCCCTCCGAGTCATCGCGTAGCTCGTCCTCGGCCGCCGCACCACGAACCCTTTGGTCACCGCAACGTAGCCGATCTCCTCCAGCTTTTGCAGGTGCATTCCGATCGCCCCATCCCCCACCCCCAGACGCTTCTTCAAATTGGTGAAGCCGAGCGCACCCTCGGCCTGCAATGCCACCAAAACCCCCAGGCGCACCGGCCCGTGAACCGCCGTGTCGATGGCCGAAATGTCTATTGCCGACTCCGAATTCACTCTGCATGTAAGATTACTCTATTTTTTAGAGTATAACGGCGAAGAGCCTGGCGCAAGCGATGGTTTTCTCGGCGGCAAGCGGTCGCCGGGGGGGCGTCACCCTTCTTGACGGCGATCGCCGCGAGGGCGTTCGGCCATTTCGAACGCGGGCGCGTAGCCGATTTCGAAAGGCGCGCACGAGTC
>CAZKYJ010000004.1:9927-22519 GCA_964556355.1 uncultured Verrucomicrobiales bacterium
GGCGTTGGGGTCGCGCTGGACGAGTGCGATCACGGTGCTCGACAGCGGCTCGCCCTCGCCCGGGACCACCGGATCGTAGACCCGCACGATCATGCTCTTCGAGGGATCATCGGGCCCGAGCGCGCGCCCGAGTCGTCCCAGCGCAGGGCTCGGAAGTGGCGATTGCCTTCGTCGAACGGACATCGGGCAGATCTCGTCCTGACGAATCCGAACCGTTGGTAGTAGCTCGGAGCGCCTAGCACGAAGACGCTGCTTCGCCGCAGCGGCGCCGAGGAAAGAGATTCATCGATGAGCCGGGTGCCGATTCCCCGGCGCTGGAGATCCGGGTTTACAGCCACGGGAGCCAGATGGAACCCCACCATGCGCTGACCTTTCGTCGCCGGTGTGTAGAGAACGTGGCCCACGACCGTCTCCCCGTCCAACGCCACCCATTCCAAGTGGTCCAGCCCTGCATCGACGACACATTCGCGGAGCCTTGCCTCGTAGCGACTGGGGGAGAACGCCCTGGTGAGGAGACCGCGAATGGCCACGCCGTGATCCACCGTGCTCGGGCAGATCGTTATTTTCCGAGAATCCACTACCGGCCGGTGGAGAAGTAGATCGGGAGATCGAAAGCTGAAGGGTCGTCGAGCAGGAGCAGCCCGAGATTGTGCAGGTCCGGGCGATCTTCCCACGGCTGCAAGACGAGGGTGGCACGGTCGCCGGGCTGCGGCGCGACGGCTGGGGGCACGAGCTTCCGATCCTTCACCACCTGGTGGACGGCAAGGAAGCGCCACGCGAACCACGCGCCCTCGACCACCTCCAAGAGCTGCCACTCGAACTCCGCGTAGTAGTCTTTGTAGGGCAAGACAGCCGGGTCGGGCACCGTGGGGCGCGCCACGAGTTCGGCGCGCGCGATCACGGTTGCCACCCCATCTGCCGCCGCCCGCTTCGCGGCGGCCAGCCGTTCCATGTTCGCGCGGGCATCGGCGGGACGCCACCCGAGGACCGCGGGGGCAACGCTCTCATGAGCGGGGCCGGAGGCCACGAAAAGGTCGGGGTAATCGATGTCCGCATCAAAGGTGACGCGGGTCGCCGTGCCTTCGGCGACATCGAGGACGAAGGCGTCGTCGGGCTTGCCGTTGTGGGGCTTGCCGTCGGATTTGACAGCGAGAAATCGCGGGTGGTTCGACCAGTGCCAGTTGTCCCAAAGCCCTTGCGGCTCGATGAGCGCGCGTGCCTCCAAGACGGCTTCGTGGTCGAGATCGGTGCTCCAGACGTACATCTGCCGGTGGTGGGGCGAGTTGGCAGTCGCCCAGGCCCCGTCGGGCGAAACGGCGGGACAGCAGCCGGAAGCGAAGGCGCTCTCGGCCTCGGCCGCCACGTCGCAGAGGAGAACTGGTCGCTCGTAGGCGCCGCCCACCGCCGCCGAGGTCCCCCGGATTCCGAGCAGCGCCCCGGCGAGGTCGAGCTGCGGCTCCCCGAGATAGTGGGGGGCGGCGTCGGCGAAAAACGGTCGCTCACCGGATCCATCGAGCGCCACGATGCGGAGCTCGCCGCCCGCCGTCACAAAGATGAGATGCCCGCCGTCCGGATGGAAGTCGTGGGGGCAGGTGCCGCCGAACTCGGCCGCCGCCGCCGAGGCTGTCACCATCCGCTCGCCGCCGCCGTCGGCATCCGCCACCCAGAGCGCGCCGGGCATCCAAAAAGCCGGATCGGCTCCGGCGGGGGGTTCCGCAGCGCGAAAGAACGCCACCCGGTTGCCATCCGGGCTCCAGCGCGGGTGCCGCCCGGTCGCGATGATCGTCCTGGCAGTCCAGTCGTTGCCCGCCCCGCCGATCGAACGGGTGCGGATCTCCCAATGATCGCCCGGGTTCAACTTCGCGTAAACCAGCGTCCCTCCCAGCAGTTCCCCGAGCGCGGCCAGCCGCTGGAGCTCCGCCTCCGAGGCTCCCGCGACCTCCGGGATCTCCCGTTCCACCGCCGGCGTGTCAGGTCGCTCCGGCCCGTCGCCGCAGCTGGTGAGCGCGAAAGTGGCGAGGAGCGCGAAGACGATTGGGTTTTGCGGCGGGTTAAGGCTCATCGGGGCGCGCATGCTACTCTCCGACGAGCCCGCTTTCAAGAACCTCCCAAACCGGCAGCACGACCGTGCCGAAGGTCACCCCCGGCCAGACCATGGCGAACGGGGCGAGCAGGGCGAACCCAATGTTGGCCAGCGCGACCCCGGTGACGAGCCAGGCGGCGGCTCCGGGCGCACGGCGGCCCAGCCAGCCGAGGGCGAGCGCCGTCAGAAGCCCCGTCCCCGGGAGCATAGGAACGAAGAGCCGGGGGATAAAGATGGCTCCCGCAGCCACCATTCCCAGTGGAAAATACAGCGCCCAACCCGCCCCCGTCGCGATGGGAAACCCGAGCTCGCGGCAACGACCGCCCCGCGCCCACGCCACCAGGGCAGCGCCCCAAAGTAGCGGCCACGCTTGCACTAGCAGCAGCATGCATTCCCCAAAATCCGGCCATGAGTCGAAGTCTCCCAAGTTTTCCTGCAGCGCTACCGCGAGTTTGAAATTCGTCCACCAGCCGAAGACCACAAAAAGGAGCCCGAGGGTGAGCACGCAGGGGATCGCCAGGCGCAGGGGGACGAGCACCGCCTGGCGCCAGTCGAACCGGCCGCCGCGGAAAGCATCGGCAGCCACGATCCCCAAGGCGACGAACACGGCATAAATCGGCCCCGACGGCCGCGCCAGCAGGTGGAGCAGGATCAGCGCGACCGGCCACAGATCGCCCCGCCACCCCGAGGATGGCGCAACCTTCGCCCGGCGGATGACCAGTTGCACCACGAGCACGGTGAGAAGGAAACCGACGGCATCGGGGCTCGGTTGCCCCGCCATTTTGATCATGGCGACGTGGGTTCCCAGCGCCGCGACCCCGAGCAGTGCCGTCCGCCCTGGCAAGGCCAGATCCCAACGGAGCATCCGGTAGAACAAGATGAGAGATACCCCGTTGCTCAATCCGACCAGCCACAGGTAGGCATACACCGCCTTCACCCCGACCGCGGTCAAGAGGCCGATGCCGACCGGCGTGAGCGGCAGGTAGGCGTGGGGGTACTGGGAAATGCGTGAGGCGGCATCGACCACCGGCATCCGTCCAGCGAGGGCGTCACCCAGTATTTCTCCGTAGTATTGGTAGCCATCGGGGTCGGCATAGTTGCCGTACTCCGCCGTTAGCAGCTGCCAGCCGATCCAGCCGGTGGTTATCCCCGCCACCGCCAGCAGGACGGTGAACACGTACGCCCATGGTGGAGCGGGGAGGCGCAACGCCAGTAGCAATGCTGCGGCGGCCGCCAGCCACCACCAGAGATGCCAGCCGAGATCGAAGCGGTAGGACAGCAGCACCGAAGGCGGCGATCCGGCAACCGATTCCGCCAGCGGCTCGAGCGGCACCGATTCCCCCCCGTTCCGCCAGACTTTCGCCACGGTGTTGTCCGCCGAAAGTATGATCGCCATCCGGTCTCCCGCCTCGTTGCCCCCTTTGAAGCTCCCCCAGTAGCGCTTGCCGGGACGCTCCCGGCTACTCTTCAGGAGCCGGCCTTGGGTGACGTTCCAGATATCGATTTCCACCGAGTGATCGACCTCCCGGATCAGCCGCGGCACCTTCGCCAGCGTCAGATCTGCATAGGGGGCATCGAACTCGACCCGCACCGGCGCCCCCGGCAGGATCGGGATCGCGGGCGCCGTGCCGGTGCCGGTCGCCGCAGGCACGTATCCCTCGGGCACATCTTCCTCGCGATTGAAACCGAGATCGAGCAGGGGGACAAAACCGTCCGCCACCGCCTCGCCGACCGTTACCGTCACCTCACCCGGCCAGGCCCACGCCCCCGCTTCCTCGAGCAGCGGCGGTGGGATGACCGCACCCGATATCGTCAGCTCGAGCACATCCCCTCCCTCGTTCGCCGGCTCGAAGACCAGGCGACTGATCCCGTCGTAGCGCACCCTCCCCCCCGCGATGAGACAGTCTTGGGTCAGATTTCGCAGCGCTAGTTCGACCGGCCCGCCGCGGTGAGCGATCGAAACGCCCGAGATCGCGTCAGCCGGTGCCTCGAAGCGGAAACCGAGCACATCGCCCTCGCCGACGACCGTCGGCTCGGGCTCTTCGTCTTCGACGAAATGGGCGAAAATCGGAGCCGGCCACCCGTGGTCTTCCCTCCCATCAACCAGGCTCCCAACGAGCACCGCAAGCAGGATCACCGCGGCCCACGGCAGCCACCAGGGCTCGCTCCGCCCGTCGTCCACAAGGTCACGCCGTCCCCGAACCGATCGCCAAAAAGATCCCATTCCGTTGCTCAGTGTCCTCGGGTTTCGCCATGCGCCCGCATCCCTAGCCCTCCGCCCGACCTAAATCAACCTCGCGCCGGACCAGCAATTGGGCAATGCCTGGCCACTCGCTGAATCCCTCGCCTGGTCGCCACGGCCGACCACCGGCGGCCAGCCGGTAGTGGAACGCCCGTCGCCCCGAACGATCGCCTTGACACCTCGGCACCGGAGCCCCCGCGCTGAGAAGCTGACTAGAAATTCTTGTCAGCACCGACGCCGAACCTATCGTTGGGAAGGATGGGCTGGCGCTCGCCAGTGGGGGGCGACGTCCCTCCGGGCGGATTCCCCTGCAGCGGGGGGCTTCGTTGCTCGTCGGGCGTGGAGCTCGCTCGACTTCCTCCTCCCGCCTCGCCCACCGCTGCAGGGGAATCCGCGGCACTAACACGATTTTTTAGGCAGCTTCTCAGTGCCCTACCGGCGTCGCCCGCGGAAGATCCCATCGCGGAGCTTCTCGAGGAAATTCCGGTCATCTTCGACCTTCGTCGGGCGGCTGCGGCGCCTCATCGCGATTTCGGTGTCACGCTTGAGCTGGGCGGCCTCGGCGTAGTCGGGGTCGATGGCCAGTGCCTGGTCGAAATCGGGGAGCGCCTCGTTGTAGAGGCCGAGGAAGAAATTCGCCGTCCCCCGGTAGAGGTAGGCGTCCGCCGCCGTCGGATCGAGGGCGATGGCCTCGGTCGCGTCGAGCTTGGCATCGCGGAACTGGCGCACTCGGATGCGCGCTTCGGCCAGGTCGAGGTAGGCGAAGGCATTCTGGGGATCGAGGCCGACGGCGGTCTCGAAATCGGAAATGGCCTCTTCGCTTCGATCGAGGTAGAGGTAGAGGCCGCCCCGTTGTTCGAAGAGCGACGAGCGCCAGCGCACCTCCTCCGGGGAAAGCGCCTCCCCCTCGGCCAGCTCCGGCAACCGTTCGATCGCCCGGGAGTAGTCATCGATGGCGGCCTCCGGGTTCATCAACTCTTGGTAAGCCACCGCCCGGAGCCGGTAGGCCGCTCCCTCCAGCGCTCCGGGCGAGCTCGCTTCCAGATAGTTCACGTCATCGATCGTCGTCTGGTAGTGCCCGGCCAAGACCGCCGCTTCGGCACGCCCGATCCGCGCTTCAGCATTCTCCGGCTCGCCGGCCAGCACTTCGCTGTAGGAGGCGATCGCCTCGTCGTAGCGCCCGCTGCCCCGTGCGTCTTCCGCCCGCTCCATGGCCAGCGCGATCGGGTCCGGGGGCGCCTCGACGGGCGCTTCATCGCCGCCGCGAGCCGGGAGCTTGTTCTCCGGGGAAACATCGGCTCCCAGCGGCACGAAGAGTGCCTTGATTCCAAATCCGGCTGCCACCAACAGACCGAGCGCGACCAGGCCGATGGCCATCGCCCGCTTCCCACCACCCGGCGACTCGTCGTCTTCGAACGGGTCGGGGAGCTCGGCCTCGTCGCGGATGGCCGCATATTTCTGCGAGCGGGAAGAAGCCGTGGGTCCCTCGCGGCCCGCCTGGACGGCTTGGAAGTTCGCGTAGCCGAGCGCCTTGCCCACCTCCGCCACCGACTGCGGTCGCTTGGCCGGCGATTTCTCCAAGCACGCGCGGATCGTCTCCTGCCACGCGGCGGGCACCACCTCGCCGATGCGTCCGAGCTCGGCGCGCGCCTGGTCGATTCCGGGGGCCTCTTTGTGCAGGAGCTGGGTCAAGATTTCGCCACGGAAGAACGGCGGGCGCCCCGTGAGCAATTCGTGGAGCGTCGCGCCCAGAGAGTAGATATCGTCGGTGGCCGCCACCGCCCCGCCCATCACCTGCTGCGGGCTCATGAAGGCCGGGGTCCCGCCCCCGCCCGTCGCGAGCGAATCGGTGCCCCCCATCCCCGTCCCCGACGCCAGCCGGCTCACCCGGCTGATCGTCGCTCCGATGGCCTGGGAGATTCCAAAATCGGTCACCTTGAGCTGACCGGACTGGGTCAGCATAATGTTGGCGGGCTTCAGGTCGTGGTGCACGACGCCCGCCTCCGAGTGCGCGTAGTGCAACGCGTCGAGCAACTGGCCGACCCAACCGCGGATGTCCTCGACCTCGAAAAACCGCTGGGGCCGGGCCGCGCGCGCCTGCTTGAGCGTCGGCCCGTCGATGAACTCCATGGCGATGGCCGCGTGGATCTTGTCCCGCACGAAGTCGTAGACGCGCACGATATTCTTGTGGGTCAGCTTCTGGCTTTGCGCCGCCTCCTGCTTGAGGATCTCGAGTTCCTCCGGATCATCGATGATGAGGTCGGGAATGAATTTGAGCGCGCGGTGTTCGTCCCGCAGTTCGGCGTCCTCCGCCAGCCAGACGGCGCCCATCCCTCCCCGCCCCAGCGGGCGCACGAGCCGGTAGCGCTCGTGGAGCACGACCTCCCCCTCGCGCAGTCCTCCGACGGCGTGGATGTGAGGGCGGACGGGTTCCAGGTTCTGGGACATCTCGGCGTGGCGCGGGCGGCGTCAATGGTCAGCGCCGTCCAATGAACCCCTTTTACCTAACGCTCGCCAGCGGCGAATTGGTGCCATGCGATTACCGGGCCTCCCGCGCATCGGTTGCCGGAAGCTTCGCGGTGATCGCTTCCACCACCTCCGCCGCCAGCTGACGCGAGCCATCGGTGGTGTAGTGCACGTCTGCCTTCCGCTGGATCTTTGCGGCATTTTCCTTGGCGAACGCATACAAATCGTGCGTCGGCACCCCGGCAGCCGCCATGACGCGCGCGGCCGCCTCGTTGTAGCGGACGGAATCGCCCACCACGCGTCCCCGCGCCCCTTCCGGCACCGGCGTCGTGTTCCGCCAGATGAGCGCCGCCCCCGTTTCCTGCAGCCGCTCCACCAGCGTCGCGAGATTCTTCTCATACGCATCGATCGGTACGAGCTGGTGCGCACCGGCCGTATCGACCGCCACGATCTTTTCGCCCTCGACGACATATTTTAGGTCGTGCAGGCCCCAGTTGAAGTGGATCACGTCCCAGGGCTTTTCCCCGATCCAAGCATCGATCTGCGCCAGGCCCCGCGTGGTCGGCCCGCAGTTGGTCGGTGGGCGGTGCACGTTCGCTTTCCCATCGAGCATCTCCCGCACCGGCAAGGTGTAGCCGATCGAGATCGAGTCGCCGATCAGGAGCACCCGGGGCAGCCCCGGCACATCATCGACCTGCACCAGCGGATCCGCCGCCCCGAGATCGGCCACACCGAGCCACCCTGCCAACATCCCAACTCCAATCCCGAAATCTCTCCGTGTCATCGCCATCGGTAAGGCGCTCGCCTCATCCCGTCAAGCCCCCTCGCCACCCGGAGCAAAACCAGATCCGTCGCCGTGGAGATCGCTCACGTGATTCTCCCGCCACCCGCTGTAGCCGGCCTCACCCGGCCGCGACGGCCGAAAGATCGCGCCGCGCCCTTGCCGAAAGCCGTTCGGTGGCGCAGGCGTATCTTGCCAACTATGAAACCCCCGCCGCTCGTCGCCCTCTCGCTGGCCCTGTCCGTCGCCGCCACGGTGGCGAAGGAGGACTCGATCCTCATCGCCCCCACCGAAGCGCTGCCGCCGGGAGAGGAGATGGCCAAGTTCGCGCTGCCGGAGGGGTTCAGCATCTCGCTCTTCGCCGCCGAGCCGACCATCAACAAGCCGATGAACCTGGCCTTCGATGGGCGCGGCCGGCTCTGGGTCACCACCACCGCCGAGTACCCCTACGCCGCCCCCGGCGACCGGGAGGGCAGGGACCGCATCGTCGTCCTCGAGGACACGACCGGCGATGGCCGCGCCGACAAGACCACCACCTTCGCCGACGGCCTCAACATCCCCACCGGCATCCTCCCGGACCCGGACGGGCGGGGCTGCATCGCCTGGTCGATCCCCAACATCTGGCGCTTCGAGGACACCGATGGAGATGGCGTCGCAGATTCCCGGACGAAGCTCTACGGCCCACTCGGCTTCGAACGGGACACCCACGGCATGTCCAGCTCCTACCGTCGGGGAGCCGACGGATGGATTTACACCACCCACGGCTTCAGCAACAACTCGGTTTTCCGCGGCGCCGACGGCTCGGAGGTCTCGGTCAATTCCGGGAACACCGTGCGCCTCCGCCGCGATGGTTCGCGGGTCGAGCAGGTCACCCACGGCCAAGTCAATCCCTTCGGCCTCTTCTTCGACCGCCACGGCTACCTCTACTCGGCCGACTGCCACTCGCGCCCGCTCTACAACCTGATCGCCGGCGGCTACTATCCGTCGTTCGGCAAGCCCGACGACGGCCTCGGTTTCGCCCCCCCGATGATTGAGCACACCCACGGCTCGACCGGCATCGCCGGGGTCGTGGTGCTCGACGACGCCCGCTGGCCCGCCGCCTACCGCGACCACGTTCTCATCGGCAACCCCGTCACCGGCACCATCAATCACGACTCGCTCGTCTGGACGGGCGCCTCCCCGGAGGCCGTCGAGCAACCCGAGTTCCTCACCTGCGATGACGGCTGGTTCCGCCCCGTCGATCTCCAGCTCGGTCCCGACGGCTCCCTTTACGTCGCCGATTTCTACAACTGCATCATCGGCCACTACGAAGTCCCGCTCGACAACCCCCGGCGCGACCGCACCCACGGGCGCATCTGGCGCATCGCCCCGGCCGAACTCGCGGCCAACCGCCCGCCCGACCTGACCGGGCGAGACCTCGCCGGTCTCATCGCCGCCCTTTCCGATCAAAACATCACCGTGCGCAATCTCGCCACCGACCTCATCGAGGACCGCGAGGGACAGGACGCCGTCGGAGCCCTCCGCGCCGTGGCGAATCCTCCCCTCGCCCGCGCCGCCGCGCTCCACCTGCTCGACCGCCTCGGACAGCTCGGCATCGAGAACGATCTCCTCCCCGCCCTCGCCTCGCCCGACGCCCTCGTCCGCACCCACGCCCTCCGTATCGTCGGGGAGCAGAAAGAATGGTCCGCCCCGCTCCGCGAGGCAACGGTCACAGCACTGACCGATCCCGATCCCCACGTGCGCCGCGCCGCGGCCGGCGCCCTCGCCGCCCGGCCGAGTTCCGCCGCCATCGACGCCCTCGTCGCCGCCGGCGAAGCGACCGGCCCCGCCGACGACCACACCCACTACACGATCCGCACCGCCCTGCGGAACAACTTCCAGCAGGCACCCGGCGCCATCGACGGCCTGCCGCAGAACGCCCTTCTCGCCTCGGTCATGCCCGCCGTCCGCTCGGCGGAGGCCGCGCGCTACCTCGTCGCGACCCTCGCCGATCCCGCCGCCCCTGACGAAGCGCGATTCCTCAAACACATCGCAGCCCATCTTCCCGCCGACGAGCGGGTCGGCACCGTCCGCGAGATCATCGGCGGGCGCGCCGCCGGCGATCCCGCCCGCTTCGCCGCCCTCCTGAAAATGGCCAACGATGGCGCCCCCGGCGCCTTCCGCGATCTCGCCGCCGAATCCGCCCGCACCAACCTCACGTCCGGCCACACCGGCCCCGCCCTCGATCTCGCCGCCCATTTCCGCCTCGCGGAGATCCGTCCGGAACTGATCGGGTTCGCCACCGCCGCGGACCAACCCTTGCCCGGGCGCCTCGACGCCGTCCGCGTCCTTGCCACGCTCCCCGGCGATCCGTTTCCACCGGCCATCGCCGACCTCGTCCGTACCGCCGCCTCCGACGTCCAACGGCAGATCGCCACCGCCCTGGCCAGCTCGGAAGACGGCAGTAGCAAACTCATCGGCCTCGTCGGATCCGGCACCCTCCCGCCCGCCGTCCTTCAGGATCCGACCATCCTGCAAAAACTCGATGAACCCGCCAGAGCGCGCGCCGAAGAACTCACCGCCAACCTCGTCCCGAGATCGGAAGCTTTGGCCGCCCGCATCCGCGCCCTAACAGACTCCCATCCCTCCGCCGCAGCCACCGCCTCCGAGGCCCTCGGCCACGAGGTTTTCACCGCCAACTGTGCCGTCTGCCACCGCCTTGAGGCCGCCGGGGCCACCGCCGGCGTCCTCGGCCCTGCCCTCGACGGGGTCGGCGCCCGCGGAGCCGCCCGCCTCCTCGAAGACATCCTCGACCCCAACCGCCAGGTCGATCCCGCCTTCCAGATGGAGACCCTCACCCTCCGCGACGGCAGCGTCCACGCCGGCCTCGTCCGTGCCGAAGACGCCGCCACCAACACCCTCCTCCTCGCCTCCCCCGCCGGCGGCGATCCCGCACCGATCCCGCTGGACGAAATCGTCTCCCGCGAAAAAACGACCCTCTCCCTCATGCCCCCCGGCATGGCCGACCTCCTCTCCGACGAGCAGATCCACGCGCTGGTGGCCTACCTGGCGAAAGCCAGATAAGGCCACAACCGCCGGGGCCCGATCGGCAAGCCTCCGGAGCAAAGCGGTGACCAGTCACCGCATTCCAATGAAGGGCAGAGCCCTTCGGTCTCGCGGTGCGCAGCGGACATGGGCTGGCGTCCCGAAGGGCGGGGCGAACGGCGAACGGTTCCAAGCGAGCGCTCCGCCGAATCCCTGCCAAGCTGGGGCTCAGCGGTCCCAGGAGTCCCCGTCCCAATCGCGCTGGCGGGTCTTGCGGCGTTCGGCGCGGTGTTGGATCTGGCGTTTCTGTTTCGGGGTGAGAGGTTTCTCGTAGCCTTCCTCCCAGGGTTTCAGGCCGCCGCCGCCAGCCATGATGCAGCCGAGGGGGCGGATTTCGGCGAGCACCTCGGCCAGGCCGAACTGGTCGATCTGGGCGCGGACCTGGGCGGCGTTCTTGTAGGCGACGGGAGTCTCGGTCAAATCCGGGCTGCCCGTGAACCAGCGGATGTCGAGTCCAGCGGTGGAGCGGGCGATCTCGGCGGCGGCGGTCTCGGGGTCGCGGAACTGGCGGCGGACGGCGGTGCGGGAGAGGTTCCGCCCGGCTCCATGGGGGGCAAAGCTGAGGAATTCGGGGTTGTCGCGCCCGCGGACGATGAGGATGGGCTCGGCCATGTTGAGCGGGATGAGGCCGAGCTGGCCGTCCCAGGCGGGGGTCGCGCCTTTGCCGTGAAGAAACACATCGCCGCGACGCCAGACGAAGTTGTGCTCGTTGCCAAGGGTGGCGTCAGCTCCGATGTCGCCGAAGCTTTCGAGGAAGCGGCGGTGGATGCTCTGGTGGTTGGCCAGGGTCCAGCGGCCGACGTACTGCAGGGCTTCCCAGTACTCGCCCCCCTCGGGCTCGCGGACGTCCAACCACGCGGCGGCGGGCGGGATGCCGGCGGCGATTTTGTTCGTGGCTTTGACGGCGGCGGCCTGGCCGCGATTGTAGACGGCGGCGCCGAGGCCGCGGGATCCGTGGTGAGTGACGAGCGCTTGGTATCTTCCGGGCGGGAGTCCTGGAACCGCACCGTCGGGGGCGTCGATCTCGCCGAGGAAGGCGAAGTGGTTGCCGTCGCCCTGGTCGGCCATGTGGATGCGCGCTTTGGTCTCAAGGCCTTTGAGGAACTTGTTCGACCAGACGTCCTCGTCCAGCACCGGGTGGTCGACGAGGTCGCCGTCATCTCGCCCGCCGGGACCGAAGCGGGTCGCGGCGACGAGGGCATCGAGCTGATCGCCAACGGGCTTGGCGGAACGGTAGAACGAAGCGTAGAGCGAGCAGCAGATATCCGCGCTGTGGGCCGTCGGGATGATGGCGTGTTCGACGGCGATGGCACCACCGACCGGGATGACGGCGGTGCCCCCACCGACCGGGCAGGCGTCTGGCATCACCGCCCCGCGCTGGATGACCGGCGTGCGCAGGAGCTCGCCCATCTGGCGGCGGACCTTGGCGACGTTCTTTTCTTCATCTGGCGTGTGCGCCTCGATAGCCTCGGCCAGGGGAGCCGCCCCCGCCGCGTCGCGCAGGCCCAGCTTGGGCGCGGGCATGGCGACGTCCCGACGGAGGAGCTTGAGAATGTATTTCTTGTCGGCGATCCCCTTCTCGTCCTCGAGGTAGCGGGCGCGCTCCAAGAGATCGGCGATAAGCGGCCCCTCGGGCCAGCCGGCATCGATGAGATCGCCGCCCGTGATCACTCCTCGTGCGCCGGGAGATCGCGGATCTCGATATTCCGGAAGAAGATGGGCGCACCCGCATGCTTTCCTTGGAAGCCGATGCGGCCTTTGGTCGGCATGGTGGCGAGCGGGTTGCTGAGCCAGGACGGGATCTCGCTCCCGTCGGGGTTGGTCTTGGCGTCCGTCCACTTGGTCATATCCATCTCGGTCACCTTGTCGTCGTTGATGACGACCGTGATCATCGGCCCGTGGCAGATGATTTTCATGGTGTTCCACTCGCCGGGCT
>CAZKYJ010000005.1:0-6845 GCA_964556355.1 uncultured Verrucomicrobiales bacterium
GGGCATCGGACCGGCCGGGCTCTACTCGACCAGGTCCTCAGCGACCTCGGAATCGCGCCGGCGACCCAGGTCCTCGTTTTCACCAAGACGGCTTTCCAGCGCGCACCCGTCTCGCCATCGAACCCCCGGGCGATCTATTTCGACGACGATGTCTATGTCGCGTGGCCACCCGGCGGACGCGTGGAGATCGCCAGTGTGGATCCAAAGGCAGGGCCGGTTTTTTACATCGAGGAGGAGCGAGTCTCCGGCGACGATGGCAGCGCGCCCCAACCGACCCGGTTCGAGCGCCCGCAAAACTGCCTGCAATGCCACGGTGGCAGCGCGACGAATTTTTTGCCGGGACCTTTGGCGAGGTCGGTGATCGCCGACGGCACGGGACGTTCGCGGGGAGCGGTCGCGGCGACCGAGCTAGTTTCCCATCGCGAGCCGATGGCCGACCGCTGGGGGGGGTGGTACGTGACCGGGGCCGGCGAGGGTTTCCCCCACCGGGGCAACCGTACCCTCGACGACGGTGGCCAGCCGGAACCGGACGCGACGGCTCCCCTCGCCTCGCTCGAGGGATTGATCGACCCATCGCCCTACCCGGGCACGGGCAGCAATGTATTGACCCTCCTCGTCTTCGACCACCAGGTCGGGGTCCAGGAACAGATCATCGAATCCCACCACCAACTGCGCTACGATGCATGGAAAGCGGACAAAGCGAACGACTACGAGCGGGCGCTGCCGGAAGCCGTGGCGGAGGTGGCCCGCGAGGAGGCGGAAAAGATCCTGCGCATGCTGTTGTTCTGCGACGAGGCCCCGTTCCCCGGCGGAGCCATCACCCCTGACGCCCGCTTCGCCGAAGCATTCGGCGCGCGGAGCAAGCCCGATCGCCAGGGCAGGTCACTCCGTGATTTCGCCTTCGAGGAGGGCCGGCTCTTCCGCTACCGGTGCAGCTACCAGATCCATGCCGCGGCATTCCGGGGGCTACCCCGCCCGTTCAAGGAGGTGATCTACCGCCGTTTGGGCGAGATCCTCCAGCCGGGGGTGACCCCGGGTTACGAACACCTTGGTGACGTAGAAAAAGCGGCCCTCCGGGTGATCCTCACGGAAACGGTGGAGGATGCGCCAGCCGGATGCTTCCGGGCGGGCAGCTAGTTCCGGGCGCGGGATCCACAGGGTCAAGGCGACTTCACCAGTCGGATCCCCTGCTTTTCGAAACGAATCCTCCGCTTTTTGTAGAGCCCGCCGAGCGCCTGTTTGAACGCTTTTTTGCTCGTGGCGAACGCCTGCCGAATCTGGTCCGGCGTACTTTTGTCGTCTAGCGGGAGATACCCGCCGCTTTCCTCGAGAGCCTCGACGATCTGTTCCGCAAGCGGTGCGACCCGTGCGAACCCCGAAGCGGTGAGGGCGAGGTCGATGCCGCCGTCGGGACGGACCCCGCGCACGAACCCGTCCACCGCCTGCCCGACCTCCAATGGCGCCGAAAGGTCGGACGCGTAGAGCAATCCACTGTGGGCATGGTCGACGATCGCGTTGTAGCCGAGCGGGGTCCTCCCGGTCACGATCAATTTCACCGCTTGTCCAGGGCGGTGGTGCGCGCGCGACCGGTCGAGGAAGCGGTTCAGTCGCGCCGAGGCCACGATCCGGTCCGTCTTTTCGTCGAGGACGACCCGGACGACGACCCGCTCGCCGACCGAAGGTTTCCGCGTCTGCTCGCGGAACGGCAAGAGCAGGTACTTGCCGAGCCCCCAGTCGAGAAAGGCTCCGATCCGGGAGTTCACGGCCACGACCTCAAGGCAGGCGAAGTCGCCGACCATGGCGAAAGGCGTCTCCGTCGTCGCGATCACCCGGTCGTCCGAGTCCCGGTAGACGAAGACCTCCAGCTCGTCACCGACGTGCACGGTGCGCCCTTGCAGATAGGCTCCGGGGATCAAGATCTCGCCATGGGAGCCGCCGTCGAGATACACCAATCCCTTCTCCGTGATCAAAGTGACGGGGAGCACGTTGCGTCTGCCGAGGTCTGCCATGGTGGACGCTAGACGCAAGTTGACCGCCACGGGAGGGCAAAGTGTCGGCGTCCTCGGATTCCCCGCGCGGGGCGCTCAGCGTCCGCGGTAGGTTTGGCACTCGGCATCGACGAACCTCCGCGAACCCGCATCCCACGCGCGGTGCAACACGCGGCAGCGACCGGGAGCGCACTCGATCCAATTGTAGGCGTTCGGCTCGCCTTTGAGCCGGGTCGAGGTCGTCGTCGAGGCCTGCACCACGAGGATTCGATGCTCGTCAGGGTGGCGGATGGCGGCGTGGCCTGAGTAGGCTTTATGAAAGTGCCCGGCGAGGAGGAGATCGACGCCGCAGGTGCGGAACTCGTGCAGTGCGAGCTTCGCCCGTCCCACGAGCTCCCGCGACCTGTCCCCCGGTGGGAAGAGGAACGGGTGGTGGGTGACCACGATACGCGTCTCGTCATCGCTCCGCGTCGCGCCGAAAAAATCCGAGACCACGCCGATCTGCGAGCGGGAGATCCGCCCGCGCGACCAGTCGAGGTAGAGCCCCGCCGCCCGGGTCGTGTCCACGCCGATGATCCGGAGGCCCGCTCCCTCGAAGGTCGGGAACGGATCCGTCTCGATGGTGCGGCGAAAGCGCTCGTGGGGAGAGAAGAAGCGCCGCCGGAGATCGCCCCAAGGCAGGTCGTGATTGCCTGGGACGACCAATGGTTTGGAAGGGAGGCGGGCGATGAAGCGGGCCGCGTCGGCGAACTCGCCGCTGCGTGCCCGCTGGGTGAGGTCTCCGCTGATGACGATGACGTCGGGCGGGCGACCGGAGAGCTCGTCGACGAGCGCCTCCACGACGCGCTCGTCGACGCGACCGAAGTGCAGGTCTGAGAGGTGCGCGATGGAACCCATGATCGCTCAGCAAAGGACGGTGAGAGCTTTGGGGAAACAGGTGAACTCGAGAGGGGTCGACTCCTTGACGAGCTCGCCGTCGATCATGAGGCGGAGCTTTTTCCGCCTCCGGGTCCGCAGGGTGATCCGCCGCGCCAACCGGACGCTGACATCCTGGTCGTCCTCCCATTTCCCCACCAGGTAGAGGAGCATCCAGCGGAGCAGCCCGAGCCGGGAGCGGTGCTCGGAGATGTAGGCCGCCAGGTGGCCGTCGTCGAGCGTCGACCGCTTGGGCACGACCCCGAAAAGATCGGCGAACTTGTTGTTGGCCACGGCGACGAAACGGGTGCGGAAGCGGTCGCGCCCCTCCTCGCCGCCCTCCGATCCCACCTCGACCGTGAGCGAGCGGTAGTGCATGAACGCTTTCATCGTTTCCCAAAAGACGACGCACGCCTTCAGCCACCACGCGCGGGTGTGCATCTCGCGGCTCCGCGCGGCCAAGTTCGGGTAGAATCCCGCGATGCACACGCAAAGGATGAGTCGGCCGTTCACCTCGGCGACGTCGATCTCGCGGCGCCGGCCCCGGCATAGAGTGGCGGCGGCCTCATCGATCTCAGGTGGAATATCGAGATCGCGGGCGAGGAGGTTGAAGGTCCCGAGCGGCAGTATCCCGAGGGCGGTCTTCGTCCCGCGTAAGATCGTGGCCGCCGTCGTGACGGTGCCATCGCCTCCGCCGACGATGATCGCGTCCGCCCCCCGCGCGGCGAGCGCGCGCAGCCGGTCGCCGATCTCCTTGCCCTCCAGCAGTTCGACGGTGGCCTCACAACCTGCATTTCCGAACGCATTGGCCACCTGAGCCGCGACCTCGGCGGGGCCGATATCGACGGCGGTACCGGACTGCTGGTTGATGAGAACATGCATAGGGCGCTGCGACGCGGGTGGTGTCCCTGACCACTACGTCCGACGGCGGGACCGCGCTTCAATCTCCCCACACACCGGGTGCCCGCCGCCCGCTCCGGGCGCTTTCCCGGCGCCCGCGGGGAGATGCGACGGCGAGAGGAGCTCCGTCGCTGGTCGCTCGCCTAGAGGCGATCGCCGAGCACCGCTCGAATCTTCTCGACGGTTTCCGGCGGCCACAGTTTCCGGTCGGTGACGAGAGCGCTATCCAACGCACGGTGTTCGTCCCAGTCAGCGGTCAGCGGGATCCGCTCGATGGCCTTCGCGACAATCTTTTTCGCGGAGTCCGCATTGGCGACGAGGTGCCCGATAACCGCTTCGGCGGTGACGGGTTCCTCCTAGATCTTCCAGCAGTCATAATCCGTGATCATGGCCAAGGTCGAGAGCGACATCTCGGCCTCCCGGGCGAGCTTGGCCTCCGGGAGGTTGGTCATGCCGATGACGTCGAAGCCGAGCTGGCGGTTGGCCTCGCTTTCGGCGCGGGTGCTGAAGGCCGGACCGTCCATGTTGACGTAGGTGCCGCCGTTGAAAACGTCGCCGCCGTGCAGCTCCTTGGCCGTCTCGTAGAGAATGACCCGCAGGTTGGGGCTGATCGGCTCGGCGAAGGCGATGTGTGCGGCGATCCCCCCGCCGAAAAACGTGTGGTGTTCGCGACGGCTCGTCCGGTCGAAAAACTGGTCGGGCAAAACGATATCACGCGGTTTGTAGCGCTCGCGCAAGCTCCCGACCGCCGTCACCGCGATGACGAACCGTACCCCGAGCGAACGGAGCGCGTAGATATTGGCGCGGTGGTTGAGCTCGTGCGGGAGGATGCGGTGCCCGCGTCCGTGCCGGGGGAGGAAATAGACGGTGCGCCCGGCCAAGGTTCCCTTGGTCAGCTTGTCCGAGGGGCTCCCCCAGGGGGTCGGCACGTCGATCTCCTCGCGCCCTTCAAATCCTTCGATGTCGTAGAGCCCGCTCCCACCGATGATCCCGATGGCCGCCATTTCGTTAGAATCCGTCATATCCGCGCACTGTGGGGAGCCCGTCGCGGCGCGCAAGTTGCCTCGCTAGGCAGCCGGGACAAAGCGACCGGTCGCATGGCGGCGCAGCGCCTCGATGTCCTCTCGCCGCGTCACGGACAGCGGCACGGTCCGGGCCAGCTCGGCGGCCACGAGCCCCGTGTCGAGTGGACAGCTGTGATGGAGCGCCTCGTAGCTGGCGGCGATGATGGCCTGCTCGATCTCTGCCCCGCTGAAACCCGCGCTCGCCGCCACCAGAGCCGCGCCGTCGAAGCCCGAGGGATCGGCATTGCGCCGGCGCAGGTGGATCTCGAAAATCGTCCCGCGCTCGGCGGCGGTCGGGAGATCGACGAAGAAGATCTCGTCGAACCGGCCCTTGCGGAGCAACTCGGGGGGGAGCACGCCGAGATCGTTGGCCGTGCCGACGACGAAGATCTCCGCCGTCTTCTCTTGCAGCCATGTTAGGAAGCCGCCGAGCAAGCGCCGGCCGACCCCGCCGTCGTGCTCGCCCGAACCGCTGCCGCCGAAGCCCTTCTCGATCTCATCGATCCAAAGGACGCAGGGCGCCACGCTGGCCGCCACCTCGGTCGCCCGCCGGAAGTTCCGCTCGGTCTCCCCCACGAACTTGTCGAAGAGCGCACCCGCCTCGAGCTTGAGCAGCGGGATCCCCCACATCCCGGAGACCGCACGGGCGGCCAGCGATTTTCCGCAGCCCTGGACGCCGACCAGCAAGATCCCCCGGGGCGGCGAGAGGTTCATGGCGGCCGCCCTCTCCGAGAACCCGAGCGCCGCCCTCGCCAGCCACGCTTTGACCCCACCGAATCCGCCGAGGGCCGCGGCGTCCCCTCCCGGCGGGTAGTATTCCAACAATCCCCCGTCGCGCACGGCGCCCGCCCGGCTCGCCGCGATGCGCGCCACGTCGGTACCGTCGAGAACTCCGTCTTCAAGCGCCGCCTGGGCGATGGCCTGCCGCGCCTGGTTGAGCGTCATCCCCGCCATGGCACGGACGACCGCCTCCCGCTGCGTGGCGTCGAGCGCGACCCCGACGACGTGCCGCAGCCGCAGCGAGTCGAGCGTCTCGTCGAGCAGGCGACCGAGCTCCGCCTCCCCTGGCGGCTGAAGGGTGAAGCGCGCGGCCTGGCTCGCCACCTCGCCCGGCAGCTCGACCGCCGCCCCGGTCACCACGATGCACGACCGCGTCCCCGAGAAGGCCTCGACCGCGTCGCGCATCCGCCGCCGTACGGTCGGGTGATCGAGGTGCACCGCGAAATCTTTGAGCCAAAAAACCGACTCGACGCTGAGGTCGATCAGGTGGCCCAGCGCCGTTGACGGATCGTGGGTATTGGCGGCGAGTGGGGTCTCATCCGGAAGCCGCCGCAACCCGTCGGTCACCGTCCAGTCAAACATCCGCAGTCCAGAAGTGCTGGCGACGTTTTCTAGCAATGCCCCGACGCGCCTCTCCTCGACCGTCTCGCACACGACCAGCCCCCGGTAGGACCCTATCAGTGCCGCCAGTTCTTCCGCTCCATCGATCATCCGTCGATTCTAGCGGCCGGAGGCGACACCACAAGCGGCCGCGCGAGACGCCGATGTTCGAGGCGAACTCGCCGATGCCCATCGCCCTGCCCCCTCACTCGGGTTCCTCCGATTCGAGAAGGTAGGTGCCTTCGTAGATGGAGGCGACGTCTTCGCGTTCGAACTCGTGCATGAGTGACAAGATCTTCTCGCGATGGGTATCGAGAAACTCCTTGCCATTCGCGGTCTGGTACCAGGCGAAAAGTTCGGCGCTACCCCACCGGTCGAAATACTCGCGTTCGTCCCCGAGGGCGAGCAGGGCGTTGCGGTGCCACTCGGCGACGAGCCACGAGGGCGCCTGGTCGCCGTACCCGGTAGCGACCTCGACGATGCGCCCGAAGGCATTCGTCCGCCCGTAGGGTTCTGGTGGAAAGAAATGCCACGGCGAGTAGTCGGCGGGCTTGGTGTCCGCGGCGACTCTGACAGTGGGTTCGGCGTGATGGGGGTG
>CAZKYJ010000005.1:6855-22331 GCA_964556355.1 uncultured Verrucomicrobiales bacterium
TCTGTCCGATCCCAGACGGGTCATCTGCCGCGTGAGCCGGACACTCGGCTGCACCGTCCTGTTCGCCGCCGACAAACCTCCGATGAGCAGGAGGACGGCGACCCCCGCCGCGGCGATGGGAAACCGCCAGTTGTTTGGGGGTTCGCACAGCGGGCGACGCGTCTTTTTGACGGGAAACATCCCCGCGTGGGTGATGAGCATGACGAAAAATCCCACGACACACGCCCCACCGATCACACGGACGGCGCCGAGAAGAACCTGGTTGTCGGGCGAGATCCGGATGCCGCCCATGATATTGACGATCTCCATGGCTTTGATCTGCAGCGCCAAGGCCATTTCGATGGTCGCCGGAAACAGCACTCCGAACGTGCATCGCCACCAGTGGTTGCCGGTGAGAACCTTGAGCGCAAAGACGATCAACGCCACCCGCCAGACCGACACCGTGACGAGGAAGCCCACGTTCCACTCAGCCGCCTCCGCGAGATTCATCCATCGCTCGACCGGGACCGCGTAGAGCCAAGCGCACGGCGCCGTCATCCAAAAGAGCGCGAGATAGGCCACCCACTGCCGGCCAAGATTCTTCATCGGCAGCCCGAGAATCCACACGACCCAGATAAAGATCCACGCCGATGAAAATAGGGAGACTAGGAATGGGGCGGAAAGCCACTCAAGATCCACGGCCAGATCCAGGTGGTCATAGTTTCGGGCGATCCCCGCGGTCGCGACCAGAATCGCCGCGACCATGAGCGCCCAAGGGCTGGCGGCGATCCGTTGGACAGCCCCCCGGTTGAACAACAGGAATAGGAAGGGGTCAGTGAATCTCATCGTGAGGAGTCGGAGCGGGAGTTCGCAGGAGTCTAAAGGGCTATCGCGTCTCCAGGCCATCGACAATCTCCCCAATCGCTTCGCGCTGATCATCGGAGGTCAACTCGAGGATGCGATCACGGTTGGTCGCGAGAAATTCGCGACCGTTCTCCGTCTCGCTCCAACGCTCGAGGAGGGGCAGATCGAAATAGACCCAATCCCAGGGGATGATCTCTAGATCCAAGCGCGCATTCTCGTGCCACTCGTCCACGAGCCATGGGGGTGCATCGTCGCCGAACCCAGCGGCGACTTCGACGATCTCGTCAATCCCCTGGGCCCGCGCATAGGGCCGGGGTGGGAAGAAGTGCCACGGCGAATAGTCCGAGCGTTGCGTCCGGGAGGGGAGTTCGACGACCGCCGGCCAATTCTCCGTCGCGCCCAACCGGCCGATCTCTCGGGTGAGCCGCACGGCGGGCTGCACCGTTGCCAGCGCCGCGACGAGAGTGCTCAATAGCAACCCCGCAGCCAGGAACATCGCCGCGAGCGGAAACGTGTTCGCGGCGACGAGCGAGAGCATGGGGGCGTTCGCTTTCTCGATGTGTTCCCGTTTCCTGCAATGGATCAACACGAGGGCGATCGAGCCAAAAGCGGCCACGTTAAACGCAATCGTCCCGGTGACCGCGATCACCGGCGCGTCAGGCGAAAGCCGAACCCCGCCCATGATCCCACCGATGGGGGCCAGCATCGCGAAAACCGCCAGTTCGATGGCCGCGGGAGTCACCACCGCGACGACGCAGCGCCAAAGGTGATTTCCCGTGAGCACGCGCACAACAAAGGTGATGAGGGCAACACGCCAGAGCGACACAACGACCATAAACGCGACATTCCACTTGGCTGCATCGACCATCGACGACCATAGCTCGACGGGGATCGCGTAGAGCCACGCACAGGGGGCGGTCATCCAGAAGAGCGCTAGAAACGCAAGATACTGGCGGCCAAGCGCCCGTGCGGGCAGCCCCAGCACCCGGACGTTCCAGCGAAAGATCCACACCGATGAAACGATGGAGACGATGAACGGGGCAACGACCCATTCCCAGTCACGGGCGAGATCGAGATGGTCGTAGTTTCTCGCCACCCCGGCACTCGCCACGAAAACCGCCGCCACCATGAATGCCCACGGATCTCCCGCGATCCGGCGGATGGCGTCGCTCCCGAAAAAAAGGAAGCGGAATGGGTCGAGCGCTTTCATTGCAATTGGCGACGCAGGTGCTGTCCCGCGTGCCACTGCGCCCGGAAGGTTCGGCGGCGGGCGAGCACGGCATCGGGTTGGTAGAGTCGGGCGACAAGGTCATGGAATCCTTCGCGCAATTCATGCACCGTCATGCGGTCGGGCTGGAATGCGAGATCGAAAAGTGTGCGATGGGCATTCGAGGCAGCGGCGAGCAAGCGCCCTTCCTCGCTGAGCCGACGATAGAGTGGCGTCCCCGGGAAAGGCGTCATGTAGGTGACCTGCACATCGTAGAGGCCGGTCGAATGGGCGAAGTCGAGGACGGAGTCGAACGCAGTGCGATCTTGGCCATCGAGACCGAGGACGAAGCACCCGTTCACGGGGATGCCGTAGGACTGGATGGTCTCGATGGCCTGACGGTAGCGGTCGGCACGGCGCGCCTTCCAGTTGCTGCGCTGCTCGACGCCTTCGAGGGCGGGAGCTGTCGGGCTCTCCAGTCCGATGAGCAGCTGTTTGCAGCCGCCGCCACGCAAGGCCTTCAGGAGGTCAGGGCTCTCGGCCACCGAGATATCCGTTTCGGCGAACCACCGCACGCCCTCGGCACCGAGCGCTTCGGCGAGTTTCAGCCCGTGACGCAGGTCGGCGAACGTGTTGTCATCGGCCAGCTCGATGAACGGGCGGGCGAAGAGCCCCCGGAGCGCGCGGACATCGCGGGCGACGAGTTCCGGAGGTTTCGTTTTGAAGCGGGAACCCAACCGGATCGAGGCCGCACAGAACTCGCAATCAAAGGGACATCCCCGCTGCGACTGAACGGTGAACCGGGGGTAGCGATCGGGCGCGAGGAGGTCGTAGCGAGGCAATGGCGAATCCGCGAGATCGTAGGTCGGCAGCGCCCTCGCGTCGTAGCGGCTGGCCGCCCGTTCGCCCTCGATGTCGCGGAGGATCTGACGCCAGACCGGCTCGCCCTCGCCGACCACCACGATGTCGACGTGCTCCTGGGCCTCTTCGGGGCACAGGGTCGCGTGGAGCCCACCGAGTACCGTGGTGATCCCCAGCCCCCGGCAATGAGCCGCGATCCGGTAGGCCTCGTGCGCGGTCGCGGTGAGACACGAGAGCGCGACGACATCGAATTGGACGATGACGCCAAGATCGTCGAGATCGGCTATCTCGATATATTCGACCTCGATGGTCTCTGGGGTGAGCCCAGCAAGGGTCAATAGTCCGAGCGAGGGCAGGCCCTCGATCTGTCGGGCTCGCCGGGCGAGCGCCGGGAACGAAAATCCGGCCTCGACGAGGGCGGTGTCGCAGATCCGGAGGCCGGAGAGTGCCAGGAAAGCCAGTCGCACAGACGCTTGCTACCGGTTCGGATCGGCGGTGTCAACAGCCGCCGCCGGGTTGACTTGCCTCACGGGTCGCGTGATTAGGGGAGATGGCGAGCATTTTGGGCAAGGGGATCCGGTGGGCGGCACGCGCGACCGACCGCTCGTTGCGAGTGCCGCCGATCCTGGAGATCGATGAAGCGACCGGTAAAGCGGGCAAAGATTCGGTCGGGCGCGTCGGGGAAAAGCTGGCGGCACGCTACCTGTGGCTGCACGGGATGAAGATCCTCTACCGGAACTACCGCGCGCAGAAAGGTGGGGAGGTCGATATCGTCGCCCGCGACGGCAAAGTGCTGGTCTTTGCAGAGGTGAAAGCGCGGACGAGTCGCGACTTCGGTCGACCGGCGGACGCCGTCACTCGGGACAAGCAGCGTCTCATCGCACGCGGCGCGATGAGCTGGATGCGCCTGCTCGACGCGCCCGTCCTGCAGTTCCGCTTCGATGTGGTGGAACTCGTTCTCGAACCGGACAAGGCACCGGAGATCAACCACATCCGCGAGGCCTTCTCGCTGCCGGAGAACCTCTCGGTATTTTGAGCCCCGTCGGAAGTCCGCAGGATATAGCGGTACCAGCGTGCCGAGCTTTGCATGGCATCTCTGCTCGCGGGAAGGACTGGCAAAGTTGGACGCACGCATCCGCTACCATCCTGCTGGCGGCGGGCGGGCATCCCAGATTGCCCACGGACGCACCGTCGCCCGCGCCGGCGTCTGAATGGGCGGAGATCGCCTGACCCACGAAAGGCTCCGGGCCGTCAGCGCCGACGGACGCCGACCCGCATTCGCGAAGAGCAGCAGGGGTGCCTCCCCCCGGCGGCGACGCCTCCCGCCGAGGAACACAGCAGGTTCGACCCGACTTTTCCACCGCCTCCATCCGCCCCGGACCTTGCGCATCCGGGCAGTCCATGGTATGGCCAGCGCCCGCCCGGCACCAAGCCCCACCCTATTCTGCCGTCGTTTCCCACACCTTTCTGCCATCGTGATTCCCAAATCTGTATCGTCCCAGTGGTTCTCCAACCTCCGCGGTGACACCTTGGCCGGCTTGGTCGTGGCACTCGCCCTCATCCCCGAAGCGATCGCATTCTCGATCATCGCGGGGGTCGATCCCAAGGTCGGGCTCTACGCCTCGTTTATCATCGCCGTGGTCATCTCCTTCGCGGGTGGCCGTCCGGGAATGATCTCGGCGGCCACCGGCGCGATGGCCCTGGTCATGGTGACGTTGGTGAAGGAACACGGGCTGCAGTATCTTTTCGCCGCCACCTTGTTGACCGGCGTCATCCAGCTCGCCCTCGGCTTGCTCCGGGTGGGCGACGTGATGCGATTCGTCTCGAAGTCGGTGCTCACCGGGTTCGTCAACGCGTTGGCCATCCTCATCTTCCTCGCCCAGCTCCCGGAGCTCGACCTCCGGGTCGAGGGCGTCAGCTGGATCAGCTTCGTTCTGGTTGGCGGAGGGCTCGCCATCATCTACCTCCTCCCTCGCCTGACCAAAGCCATCCCCTCCCCGCTCGTCTGCATCATCGTGCTCACTGCCGTCGCCGTCTCCATGAACCTCGATGTGCGCACGGTCGGCGACCTCGGCGAGCTGCCCGACGCGCTCCCGGTTTTCGCCCTCCCCCAGGTGCCCTTCACCTTCGAGACCCTCGCCATCATTTTCCCCACCGCCATGAGCCTGGCGGTCGTCGGGCTGCTGGAGTCATTGCTCACCGCCCAGATCGTCGACGATCTGACCGATACCACTAGCGCGAAGAACCGCGAGGCGCGCGGGCAAGGGATCGCCAATGTCGTCTCGGGATTTTTCGGCGGCATGGCCGGCTGCGCCATGATCGGGCAGTCCGTCATCAACGTGAAGTCGGGAGGCCGGACGCGGCTATCGACGCTCATCGCCGGGGTTGTCTTGATCATCCTCTGCGTCGCATTCGGTCCGTGGGTCAAGCAGATCCCCATGCCCGCCCTGGTGGCCGTCATGATCATGGTTTCGATCGGCACCTTTAGCTGGGCCTCGTTCAAGAACCTGACCATCCACCCGAAGTCCACCAGTTCGGTCATGCTGGCCACCGTTGTCGTGGTGGTCTGGACCCACAACCTCGCCATCGGCGTCGGCGTCGGAGTGCTCCTCAGCTCGGTGTTCTTCGCCCGCAAGGTCGCCCAGGTCATCCGGGTCACCAGCACGCTCGACGACGCGGGCGACTGCCGCACCTACACCGCCTTCGGCCAGGTTTTCTACGCTTCCTCCGCTTCCTTCGTGGCCGGGTTCGACTTCCGCGAGGTGCTCTCCAAAGTGGTCATCGATGTCTCCCACGCCCACTTCTGGGACCTCACCTCGGTCGGCGCCCTCGACAAGGTCGTCCTCAAGTTCCGCCGCGAGGGCACGGAGGTCGAGATCCTCGGGATGAACGCGGCGACCGCTACCATCGTCGACAAGTTGGCCATCCACGATAAGCCCGACGCCCTTGACCGGATGCTCGACCACTGAAAGAAGGGACGCGGGCGGATGGGTTGAGCACGAGTGAGAAACCCATACCCCCGCCCGCTTGCATCCTTCCACCTCCATCCTCCACCCCTCTGCACCTATGAAAATCCTCGCCTGCACCGACGGCTCGCAGTACGCGGCCAGCGTCTACCACCATGCCGCCTGGGCGGCCACCAAATCCGGGGCGGGGGTCCGCGCCCTCCACGTCATCGAGCGTGCCGCTCCGCGGGGCGCCGCCGACCTCACCGGCAGCATCGGGTTCGACGCCAGCGCCGAGCTGATGGAAGAACTCGTCAAGCTCGACGAGTCCCACGCCCGCGTCGCGCGGCTGCGGGGGAAGGCGATCCTCGACGACGCCGCCAAGGTGCTGGAGGAAGCCGGCGTGTCCGAGGTGGCACGCGCGCAACGCCACGGCTCGCTGGTCGAGGCGCTCGACGAATTCGAGGAGACGGCGGAGCTCGTCGTTCTCGGCAAACGCGGCGAGCACGCCGATTTCGCCAAAGGGCACCTCGGGAGCAACCTGGAGCGCGTCGCCCGGGGAACCGAAATCCCCGTGATGGTGGCCTCCCGCGCGTTCAAGCCGATCGACAAATTTCTCATCGCCTTCGACGGCGGCCCGAGTTCGTTGAAGGCCGTGCACTTCGTGGCCTCGCAACCGTATCTCGAAGGGCTCGAGGCCCACATGGTGGCGGCGGGCAAGCCGGGCGGCAACACCGAGCGCGAGCTGGAGAAGGCGGCCACTGCCCTGGGCGGTGCCGGCTTCTCCGTGACGGCGGACATCCTCCCAGGCGACCCCGAAAAGGTGGTCTCGCGCGAGGTCGAAGAACGGGGGATCGACCTTCTCGTCATGGGTGCCTACGGCCACTCCCAGATCCGGAACCTCGTGATCGGCAGCACGACCACCGCGCTCGTCCGGACCTGCCTTGTGCCCGTCCTGCTCTTCCGCTAGGATCCCGCGATGAAATATCCGCTCACCTTCTCGTTCAAGATCGTCGCCCTCGCCCCCCAGATCACCGTTCGGGATGCCGGGGGCAGCACGGTCTGCTACGTGAAGCAGAAACTCTTCAAGCTCAAAGAGGCCGTCCACGTTTTCGCGGACACCGACAAGCAGGAAGAGCTCGCCACGATCAAGGCCGACCGGATCATCGATTTCAACGCCGCCTACACCTTCGCCGACAACTCCGGCACGCCCTTCGGGTCCGTCAGGCGCAAGGGGATGCGCTCGATTTTTAAGGCCCGCTACGAGATCCTCGACACCGGTGGGGGCCTCGCTGCCGAAGTCAACGAGGAGAACGGCTGGATCAAGGTGCTCGACGGGCTCTTCGAAAGCATCCCGATCATCTGCATGTTCTCCGGTTACGTCTTCCACCCGACTTACCTCGTGACGCGTGGTGACGGCACCCCGGTGCTCAGGGTCAAGAAAGAGAAGGCCTTTTTTGAAAGCAAGTACGTCGTCGAGTCGCTGGTGGAAACCGGTGGCGAGGAGCAGCTCCGCTACCTGATGAGCCTGCTCATGATGGTTCTGCTAGAGCGCTCCCGGGGTTAGGCCCCGGCCAGCCTGCGGAGAGCGGCGCGGACGCGCCGCCTCCCCGACGGGATCCGATAGTCCCCCGTCGGCAGAACGCTGCTCGCCCGGCGGGACCCCCGGTTTATTGGTCGAGCAGCTTGATCTTGATATTCTTGTACCAGACGAAGCTGTCCGGATCGTGCCCTTGGAGCGCGATGGTGCCGCCGTCTTCGAGCAGGAAGCGCCCCTCCATGCCATCGCGGCGCTTGTCACCTTTTTTCTCGGTGTAGTCGACGAGCTGTTTGCCATCGATCGACACGGTGATCCGCTGACCTTCCACGCGGATGACGTAGTGCATCCACTCGTCGTCCTTCCCGGGGGCTTCGGCGTTGTCCTGCACCGCGTAGAGCCCGCCGCCCTTCCGCTCGTCCTTGTGGGTGTTGTTGACCTGGACCTCGTAACCCTGCGCCGGCCAATCCTTCTCCTGGTAGGTGGTGTGGATATAGACGCCGCCGTTGGAGTTTTTCGCCGCTTTGATATCGAGCTGGAGTTCGAAATCGTCGAACTTTGGCGCGTCGCCATCGCCGACGTAGAAGACGTGCGCCTTCTCGCCGTGGGTGAGGATGGCGCCGTCATCGATGGTGACCGAGTCCGGGTTTTCCGCCACTTTCCATCCGTCGAGCGATTTGCCATCGAAGAGCGAGACAAAACCGTCGTCGTCGGCGGCGTGGAGCGGGGCGACGCCCGCGGCCACCAGGGTGATCGCGGCAAAAAGGGACTTGGATGGGATGTTCATGTGGCAGTCTGTTACGTCGGGACGTATCCCGTGTCTGTCATGAAGATTCGCCTGGGCGCCACAATTCTCGCGGGGGCATTGTTTGTCGGCTGCGCCACCCGCCCGGCCGCCGATGCGACGGTCTACGGATCGGGCGCTCTCGCCTTCGCCAAGCTCCCGCAATTCTCCGTGGGAGCCCCTGGCCAGCGGGTTTTCCGGGTGCGCGGGACGGGGTTCCCAACCTACCCGCGGGTGATGCACTTCATCAGCCGGCACTACACCGGGAGCGACTACCCCGAGCCGACCTTTCTCGACGCTAGAATCCGCGTTGACCTCCTCACCCCCGAAGGCACGCTCATCGGGTCGAGAGCGATCATCCCCCAACGCTGGCGGGCCGTCTCGACGAGCACTTTCGAGACCCCGATCTGGCGGGCGAGCGATGTCCCGCCAGGGCTGAGGGAAGACTACGACGTGAGGGTCACCATTTCCGAACCCTCGTTTCGCCGGTGGGACAAGGGCGAACTCGTACTCAGCCCGCTCTAGCGGCCTTACTTCTCGGTCACCCGGAGCCGGAAGAACTGCTGCGGGCTGGTCGAGGTCGGGGCGACACTCCGGGCGACGACCTCCTCGGTGCCGTCGCCAAGGTTGTTGGTCTCGTCGATCTCGATCGCACCCGAGCTGGCGTCCCACCCGATGAGGTCGGTCGAGAACTCGGCCCGGGCGGTCGTTCCAGCGGCGGTGACGCTCCGGCGGTAGACGAACTGGGTGCTGTCGGCCTCGAACTCCACCACGGGGAGGAGGTGGGCGGAGTTCGCGGCGGGGTCGCCGCCGAGGTAGAACTCCATGAAAAGCGGGATGCCATCGGCGTCGCTATCGCTTTCCGGTAATCCGGTCGCGCCGGTGCGCGCGAGCCACTCGGAAAACGATTCGATCCCTTCGCCGGTGCCGGGCGTGCCCAGGAGGTCGTGGCTGCTCCGCCAGTTGGCGGGGTCGCCGTGATCGACGGCTGGCCCGCTGCAGGCGAGGACGAGCGTGTAGCCATCGCCGTCGGCGGAGTTCGGCCACGCGTTGGTATCATCGTAGGCAAAGCTGAAGATTTCCCCTCCCCCCGCACCGGTCACCGTGATCGGGCCGCCGCCGTTTCCGAGTCGGCGGGTGTACTGCCCCAGCGCCTGCGGCACGGGGACGAACCCGGAGTAGCGGAAGTCGAAAGCCTGCTGGTTGGAGACGATGAAAATCCTCTCGCCAGCGGGCAGGGTCGTCCCGACCGGGAATGTGTAGTCGATTTCCCCGGAGACGACGACATTGGAGAGGTCGAGCACCTCGGTGGTGCTGATGTTGTGAAACTCGAGGAACTCGAAATCTCCGTCGTCGGTGATGAATGCCTCGGCGGCCTCCGCCGGCGTGGGGTCGGCCGGGTGGTAGTTGATCTCGCTGACCACAAGGGTGGCGGCACTGGCGGCGGTGCCGACGATGAAAACGGCTTCGTTGAGGGGGCTCCACTGGCCGTTGTCCCGCGAGCGAGCGCGGACGGGGACCGAAGCGGTGAGCGTTACGGGGCCGCTGTAGACCATGGCGGAGCCGCCGAGCCCACCGCCGGCCGCCCGCGGGTCAGAGCCATCGGTGGTGAAGTAGATGGTTCCTCCGGCACCGGGGTTCTCGTCGGTGAGCACGAGCTCGAAGCCGGTCGGCACGAATCCTCCCTGCTGATTGAAAGTCGGGGCGACGGCGTCCGGGAAGAGCGGGAGCGCCCCGCCGTCGGAGTAGGCGCGGAACTGGGCGATGAGGACATTTTCCCGGCCGAGATTGGTCGCCTGATTGCTGCCATTACGAATCCAGTCGCGCAAGGCTTGTATCTCGGTCATCCAGGCCTCTTTCGTCAGGTTGGTGTTGTTCCCCCACCGGGCCTGCTCGGCGCGGATAGAGGCGGCCACGGTCGCCTCCCGCGCGGCGATGCGCGCTTCGACCTGCTCCGGGGTCAGCGCGCCCCCCGCGGCCACGAGATGTTGGTAGGCGCGGTCGGCGAACCGGATGCGGTACTCTTCCACCGTGGCGAGATCCTCGTGCAGGTACTGGGGGTTGCTCCGGTTGAAGTCGTTGATCGAACCGTACTGGTTCTCGCCTTTGAAATTCTGTCCGTTGCCTCCGTAGGGCCCTGTCCGGTCGGTGCTCCGCTGGTCGTTGGGCAACCCCGTATTGGAAGTGCCGCCATTCCCGCGGTCGGTACCCATCCCGTGCTCGCCATCATGGTAGAAGAATGCGAAGCCCCGGTCGTCCGCCACCCGGTTGCGCACGCTGAACCAGTTGTTGGAAGCCCCGATGAAGGTCGATAGCGCCGTATCGAAGGCGCCGGTGTAGAACACGTCGATCATGTAGTCGATGAGGTTGTCGGGATCGAGCAGGACGGGTGCGGCGATGGGGGTGACCCCGTCGGGGGCAAGCCCCTGGAGGGCATAGTAGTCTGCCGTCTTGTTCGAGCTCGTCCGCAGCGCACGCACCCCGTTCCAGAGTGCCCGCCAATCGCCTCCATCGAAGTCACCGTCGGTCGCCTCCGTGGTGTAGCCGGCACTGCTTCCCGCAGACTTGATAGTGTCGTAGTCGCTCTCGTCGCCACCGAAGTAGGTTTCGCCATAGTCGGCCTCGGCGCGCTCTTGGGTCTGGTAGAGCCCCCAGTAGTGCCCGTTGATATAGAGGTGGTAGTAGCGGCTCCGCGTGTAGGGTTCCCCCATGTCCCGCTGGGTGTCACGACCGAAGACCTCGCGGATGAACGAGTTCCGGTTGCTGTTCTGGAAGGCCCAGGAGTTGTTCTGCGAGGTGCGGAGATCGAACTTGTCGAACGAGTCCGCTCCCTCGTCCTGGAAAATCGGGTAGTCGAGCATCTTCGCCCCGTAAATCCCACGGAAGAAGAAGCGGAAAGCGTGCTTCGGGTTGGCGTCCGAGCGGCTGAACCCGCCGCGGATGCGCACCCCGAGATTCTCTTGGAACTGCCCCCCCAGCAGCCCGTCCTCGTTGAGCAGTTCCAGCGATGCCGGCTGCTCGAGGCCCCGGATGTCGAGGGCGTTGACATAGATCCCGCGATCCGGCCCGCTGAAGCGCTCCTGGTCGATGACCAGGCTGAAAGTCGGGATGGCGAGGAGTGCGTCCTTGACCTCCTGCTCGCGGGCCGCGATCACCGCGGGATCCATGCCGTATTCGAACACCTGCCCCTTGGTGTCGTCATCATCGCCCGGGAATCCGAGGCCGAGGGCGTGGGCATCGTCCTGCTCGACCACGTCGTCGACGAAAATGTAGCTCTGGGTGTCGATGTTGGTCGGGAAGAACCCTTCCCGCTCCGCCCGGACACGGATGACCGTCGTGGCGTCAACGGTGATCGGCCCGGTGTAGACCAAGCCGTTCCCGCCGTCCTTGAAGGCCGGCTCGCTCCCGTCGAGCGTGTAGAGGATGGTGGCGCCCGGGGTGTCCGTCGTGATGGTGACGTCGAACGGCGCGTCCTTGAAACCTCGGGTCGAAGTCGGGAATTTGGTGTCGGCGACGAGCCCCGCATAGCCGAACGCATTGCGGGACAGGGGCGTGGGCGCGACGAAATACCCGGTGAACTGATCGACGTCGTAGCTACCGTAGGAGACTCCTTCAGACTGCGGGGGGAAGGTGGGAGCGAATTCGCTGACCACAGTGTTGGCAGCCCCGTCCGCCCGAACGAGGGCGAGGTACTCGCCGCCGGCCGAGAGCTTGAAACTCGTATGGATCTCTCCGGCCGGGGGCGCGGCGCCTTTGTCCGAGGCCCAGACGAGCAAGAATTCGCCCGGCGCGATCGAGGTTCCCGCGGGGAACTGCCATTTTCTCAGATCGGCGATGCTGTCGGTCAGGTAGTAGTCATCGAGGCTGACGGTCGCGCCCGTCCCATTGTAGAGCTCGATCCAGTCCTCGCTATCGCCGTCGCCGTCCCGGATGATCTCACCGTCGTTGCTGGCCATGAACTCGTTGACGATCACCGTCGCCGTCACGATCGGCGGGGCGGCAGCGGCAGCGGTCAAGAGCAGGGGGACGCCCGATGGGTCACGCACGGTCAGTTCGGCCGCCGCTCCCCCGCCGCTATCGAACATGAGATACTCGATCGGGTAGCTCCCCGGCGACAGCGTGATACTCCCGGTGGTGGAGAGGGCCGCATGCTGCGCGTCATCGACGATGACGTTGGCGCCACCGATGCGGAGGCGGCCGCCATCATCGTTGTTGATGCCGAACGTATAGTTGCCCCCCACGTTGACCACGAGGAGCGCGGTGGCGCGCAGCGCGAAAGTGTCGGGAAGGGAGGCGGGGAAAGCGACATCGTTAATGATCTCACCGACCGATCCCCCGGCGTTGTCGGCATAGTTGACGAAAGCGCTGTCCGCGATCGTCAGGTCGACGCCTCCGGCCAGCGTGGACTCCGCACCGGCGAGGTTTCCCGCAGCCAGCGGGTAGGCGAATTCCACCGTGAACCGGCCGGCCGGATCGATGCCGATCGACGCCGTCGGGCTGACGGTGACGGACGCCGTCGTGGAACCGAAGGTGTTCGTAGCGGTGAGGACGTAGGTCGTCGTCGTCACCGGGCAGACGAACGTGTGGTCGAGCGCGGTGACATCGCCGATCCCGTTGTCGAGCGTGAGGGTATCGAAATCGCTCACCGCCCAATCGAGGCGTACGGTCGGCTCCGCCTCTGGCTGGAGGTCATCGGCGGTGAACGTGCTGATCACCGGCCCCTGCCCGACCGTCACCGTCACTTGGGCGCTGGCATTCCCTCCGCCGCCGGTGGCGGTCAAAGTATACATGGTGGTGGATGACGGGTTGACGACGACGCTCGTCATCCCGGAGACGTCGAGGTTGCCAGGCTGGATGGTCAGGCCCGAGGCGAATCGGGTCTCCCAGCTGAGGGTGACGGGAGCCCCCGGGGCGACCTCGGTATCATCGGCCACGAAACTGTCGATGACCGCGGGGGGATCGACGAACACCGTCACCTCTGCGGTCGTGGTCTGGGCGCCCGCCCGCGCAGCGGAAAAGGTATAGGTGGTGGTGGTAGCGGGAGCGGCGACGATGACCGACCCCCGATCGCCGGAGATGGCGGGGATCCCCTGGTCGATACTCACGCTGTCCGCGAAGAAGGTATCCCAAGAAAGGGTCAGCTGCGAGGGATTGCCGGCGACGATCGCGTCGACGTCAGAGCTGAAGGTGCGGACGAGTGCGGGCTGGGCGACGAGTGGCAATCCGCCCCCCGCTGTGTCGCCCACCAGGCGAAAGTTCCCATCGAGGGCGTTCCTGGCTCCCGGCGCCGCGAACACCTCGGCGTAGGCTCCCCCGGTATTCTCGAAAGACAGGTATTCAATCGGGTAGATGCCCGGTGAGAGGTGGACGACCCCGAGAGCGCTGGAGGGACCGTTGTTCACCACGAGGCTGTCGCCCTGGTGGGCGGTCGCCGCCCGGAGCGCGCCGTTCAGCACCGTCGAGCTGACGAACTGCTGCCCGAATATTCGCAGCAACGAGCCATCATCGGAGGCGAATCCGAAGGTGTAGTCGCCCTCGGTGGCGATCTGCACGGCGCCATGAGCCACGGTCACGAAGCCGTTGTCGTCGCCCCCCGAATCGGTGATGAAGGGGATATCGCCGGAGAAGTTCCCCCCGCCCCCGTTGTTCTGGGGATCGGCGAAATTGAGTAGCGGTACCGAACCGGTGGATGCCGTCCCCCCGCTGGCAGCCCTGGCGACGCGGCCGGCATTCACCACGCTGGTCTCGGCAAGAGGGTGGTTGCGGATCTCGCGAATCCCCCACGTGCCCGCACCGCCGAGTTCCCCCTGCACCGGGTCGGCAAAGTAGTTCTCCGGAAGTGCGTCGGGGGCGACGCCATCGGCCAGCGCCTGGATTTGCGCCGCGGACAGCCGCCCCGCGAAGAACGCCACGTCATCGAGCCGCCCGTCGAAGGCGCGGTTGGTGCCCCCGGCGGTACCGATAAGCGCATCGGCCACCCTCGTCGTGTTGGACGCCGCCCGCACGGTCTCGGGGATGCCGTTCAGGAACATCTCCTGGTTCCCATCGGCGAACGCGTAGACCACGTGGTACCAGTTCTGGCTCTCCAGCTGGACCTGACCGGCCGCGTCGTTTCCCCACATTCCGTAGTGGGTGACAGGAGTACCGTTGTTCCTTACCCCGTAGTGGAGCGTCCCCGTTCCACTCCCGAGGTTTCCCACGATCATATTGTCCCCCGCCTGGGTGGCGTCGTCCATCCGCATCCAAGCGGAAACGGTGAACTCGCCCTTGAGCCCGAGAGCAGCGTTCGAGTCTCCGGGCGATGCCGCCGACATCAGCGTCACGTAGTCGTTGACGCCATCCAGGTTGATGGCGCGATTGTTCGTGCCGTTCCGGTCTTGGGCGTAGGCGGGCGACCCTCCGCTGAACGCTGTCGCCAGCGACCCCGTACTATCTGTGATCCACGCATCAAAGGGAAAATAGGCGCGCAGATCCCCCGATTGGGCGACGGTGGACGTCAGGCTCGCAGCTGCGAAAACGAGGGATAAAACCGGCGGTCGAAGGGACGTGGGTACGAAGCGTCGAGACGCGCGAATGGGGGGTTCGGGCATAAGATGGAGGGGGGGATCAGATTGGGGGGCCGCCAAGTAAGGCTCGCGTTCCCCAGGAGGAACGGATAAAATGTATGGACAATATTGCCGCCCGTCAACGGGTTCGAGCACGGTGGGGCACCAATCATTCCGAACGATCGAAAACAGTCGTGCTTGCCAACGCCCGCGTCTTTTCATTGACTGCTCATGCCCTTGGATTGAACGATTAGAGATTATGAGCGGCGCGGGGAGGAGCGAGGACCGGAATCCTGGGCGTGTTCGCCAAGAAACGCATCAGGTGGATCCAGCCACCGTCACGAACCACCACCATCCGGCCATCCCGCCCGAGCGCGGGGCGGACGGTTCATCGGGTCCCCCCCTGGCCTCGTTCGGCGACTACGAACTCGTGGAAGAGATCGCCCGGGGCGGGATGGGCGTCGTCTACAAAGCGAAGCAGGTCAGGCTAAAGCGCACCGTGGCGCTCAAGATGATCCTGGCCGGGCAACTGGCCGATGACGAGGACGTCCAGCGTTTCCACACCGAAGCAGAGGCCGCCGCGAGACTAAACCATCCCGGGATCGTCCAGATCTACGAGATTGGCGAACACGACGGGCGCCACTATTTCTCGATGGGACTCGTGGAAGGGAAGAGTTTGGCCGAAGAGCTGCGCGACGGTCCGTGGCACCCCCGCCGTGCCGCCAGCCTGGTGCGATCGGTGGCCGAGGCGTTG
>CAZKYJ010000006.1:0-16987 GCA_964556355.1 uncultured Verrucomicrobiales bacterium
TAGCCGCTGATGGGCGCTGATGGACGCTGATGGGATGGGGATGGAATGCGAATGGGGAAGAATTTTAACGAATGGGGAGGAATCTTCTGGCGTGGGTTTTGGGATCGGGTCGAGGGGATTTAACGCAGATGGACGCGAATCTTCCGAAGATGGGGCGCAGATCTTATGGGCTGGTGGGCTTTGGGCTCGGGCAGCGGGGATTAAGATTAAGATTAAGAGTAAGATTAAGATTGGGAGTGTGAGCGGGAGTCGGGTTATCGGGTGGGGGTCGCTCTTTTGTAGGAGCCGGTGGACTGGTGCGGGGTGATGGGCCAGTCATCGGAGCGGAACGGGTAGGCGGGGAGTTCGCGCCCGTTCATGAGGCCGCCGAGCGGGAGGAATCCGGTACCGAGCCCGATCCAGTCGCGAGATCGGTCGGATCGGCTCCGGATGAGGCCGTCCGCTTCGCCCTCGTCATCGGCAATGGCAAATACCAAGAAGCCACCCCACTGGCGAACCCCCCGAACGATGCCAAGGCCGTCGCCAAACAGCTAAACCTGGCTGGGTGGTCGGTGACCGAGCTCTATGACGTGGGCATCAAAGCGATGTCCGACGGGATCTTGGATTTCTGTGACCTCGCGAGGGGTGCCGAGGCCGCGATCGTCTTCTACGCCGGGCACGGCATCGAGAGCCGAGGGGAGAACTACATCTTGCCGGTGGACGCGAAGCTAAGTGAGGAGGATGGCGCCGCATCGCTGCGGCGCGAGGCCATCATGGTGCGCCAGCTGCTCGACGATCTCGGTAGGGCGAGGATCCGCCTCAAAGCCGTCGTGCTCGATAGCTGCCGTGACGATCCGCTCAGCCGCAGCTGGCTCTCCCGAACCCGGGGCGGCAAAGTGCTCGCCGAGGTTGCGGAACGGGATATTCCCCAGGGAACGATGTTGATTTTTTCCACCGCACCAGGCCAGACGGCGGCCGACGGTGTCGGCGAGAACAGCCCGTTCACCGCCGCTCTCCTCAACCGTATGCAAACGACCACAGGCGGTATCTCCGATGTCTTCGCCGATGCGGTCAAGGGCATGGACGGCCAGGAGCCGTGGATCGCCTTCGACGGGAGCAGCGCGAGCTTCATCGCCTTCCGCGACTACCCGCTTTTCCACAACGGCGCCGATGCCGGCTATGCCGATCTCATGGGCAAGCTCGGCATCGCCCTCACATCCCCCGTCCGCTCGGATCTGCCCAAAGCCCTCAGCAGCGCCCTCTCGACCTTTTCTGTGAGCGCTACCGATGACGTTCCCGACGGCGTGCGGGCGCGCATCGAACTGGTCTGCCTCCGGATGGTACTCGAGGCGCCGTGGAGTTCGGAGCTCGACCGGGACCTCCTCCGCCAGGCCAGCTGGGAGCCGATCGAATCTTCCATGGCGGCACTCGTCTTGGCCAACGAAGAGCTCCAGGCCGTCGATCCGCTCGTTCGCGAGGGGCGCTTTGAAGAGGCCAATGTCCACCTGAAGGCGGGCTTCGAGTATCTCGACCGAGGGATCTCCCACGACAACCCCATCTGCCGCCTCAAGAAGGGGAGCGTGCTCACCCGCCACTGGCACCTCAACTACGGGAAATCGCCCGAACTCGAACGCCCGGGATCCACCGAGGAAGGATTCGAACTCGTGGAAGAGGCATTCTCAGAGTTCCGCGACGGAACGCTCAAGAGTCAGTTTTTCGACCCCGCCGGCGCTGATTTCGTCGTCAATGACAACTACGGCCTCCGGGAAAGTGCGCTGGTACTCGCCCAGTGCTGGCTCCTGGGGATCGGAACCGGCAATCCCGGTGCGCTCGACGGGGATGGCTTCGACAACCGGACGGCAGGCGAAAAGGCCGTTTCCTACTTCCAGCAGGTGCTCGATCTCGATCCCGCCAATGGCGAGGCGCTGGCGGGAAGCCTAGAAATCCTTCTCCATAAAAATGAAGGATTCTGGGATCCGAAAATGATCGGCCTCGCCAAAGCCGGAGCGGCGGCCGGCAACGGATTCTGTGAATACTACTACGCCACCTATCTCTCGGAATACGATGCCGCCGATCGCTCCGAGGTGATGACCTTAATGCGGAAGGCTGCCGAACCCGGCAAGGATAAGACCAGCGAAGCACGCCAGTGGCTCAAGGAGAATCGGTAGTCTGTCTTGCCCGCACCCTCAATCCTACTCCACAACAACCACTCGTGATGACGAACAAATCGAATCCAACCTCTCCCTACCGCTGCTTCGCCCAGCGCACCTTCGCCCTCGCTGCCGTAGGTGGCCTCTGCCTGAATACGACGTCGTGTGAAACCATGGACATCGATGGCCTTGCCAACAGCATGGGTCAGATTTCGAGCATCCCCGGCGTCAGCATGCCGAGTGAATTCGGGACCGCTATGGCGGTTGTCAAAAGAGTTCAGGCTATCGCGAATTACCAGGCGGATCAAAAGCAGCTGGCCGAGGCGCGGAAAACGGTCAATAGGACACCGGCGGCCAAGAGCTCCAGTGAGCGCACCTACGTGAAGGTCAAGCCGTCTCCGAGCGCCCCGAAGACCTCCGGCAAGAACGAAACCCACGTCGTCGAGTATGATCCCAAGACCGACACGGTCGATTCCAAGGTCCTCGTGGTGAATAACGATCTCGATCGCGGGGACAGCGTTTCGATCAACGGGCAGACCGGCAAGATCATCTGATTGGCAGACCCCGCACTCAGCGAGCTCGCCCGGACTCCGATGCGGGGGGCGCTCGATCGAGATTTCCCATGGTCGAGCCCGACGAGAACAACGCCTCCGGCCTGCCCGCCGCCATGCGGCTGCTGCACTACGAGGTGCAGCGTAAGCCCGACGGCTCCCCGATGGAGCTGGGCCGCGGCGGTATGGGGGTCACCTACAAGGCGACCGATACCAACCTGGATTGCGATGTGGCGATCAAGGTCATCCACCCCGGGCAGCTCGGCAGCGCCGAGGTGACCGAGCGGTTCTTGCGGGAGGCGCGCTCGGCGGCGCGGCTCCGGCACCGGAACGTGGCCGCCGTCTATAACCTCGGCGAATCTGAGGAGGACGGGAGCTACTTCTACGTGATGGAGTTCGTCGATGGGGAAACGGTCGAGGATGTCGTGCAGCGCGACGGGCGCATCGGGCTGGAGCGTGCCCTCGACATCGCCGCCCAGGTGGCCAGCGCGCTGGTGGCCGCGGAGAGCAAGCAGCTGCTGCACCGCGATATCAAGCTGAGCAACATCATGCTCACCCGTGAGGCGGACGGGCCCGAGCTGGCCAAGCTGATCGACTTCGGCCTGGCCAAGAACTTGGCTAAAGTCGGTGGCATGGGCAAGGAACGTGCGGTCTTGCCCTCCACCACCAAGGGGTTCTTGGGCACGCCTCTGTTCGCCAGCCCGGAGCAGATCATGGAGCGCGAGGTCGACATCCGCTCGGACATCTACTCCCTTGGCGTGAGCCTCTGGTACATGCTCGTCGGCAGCCCCCCGTTCGTCGGCGGCACTGCCGAGGTCATGAACCTCCATATCCACGAGGAGCCCCCTTTCAAAGAGCTCAAGGGCGTGCCCGGTCCGGTCGTCGCCATCATCCGCAAAATGCTCCAGAAGAATCCCGACGACCGGTATTTGACCGCCCGGGAACTCCGGCGCGTTCTTACGGCCCCGCGGCTCAACGGCTCGCTGCCCCACGTGCCCGACAACCTGCGAAACATTCCGGCGGTTTCGAAGCTGGGGACGTCGACCATGCATGAGCGGTTTGCCGCCGCCGCCGAGAAACCCCGGGTTTCCCCCCCGCAGCCGAAGCGGAACTGGCGCGGTACCGTGCTGGCGGCGGCCACTTTGATCGTGGCGGTGGTCGGGCTCTCCACCTGGCTGGTGGTGGCACGGCCGTGGAAGGCCGATCCAAGCACCGCCGGGGCGGAGATCGCTCAACCGGTCGAGGAGCCATCCGATCCCGACCAGCCATTTGGGACGGAGGCCCCTCCCGAAGCCGTCGCGGATCCCGTTGCTGAGCCGGCCGTTCCGGGGGAGGTGCGAACGTTCGCCGGCATCCCGATGGTCTGGTGCCCACCCACCGGAGAGGAGGGGTTCCTCATGGGGAACCCGGCGGATGAAGACGGGCCGGAGCGGGCGCACTCCGTGGTGCTGAGCGAGGGGTTCTGGCTGGCCAAGACCGAGCTGACCCGCGCCCAGTGGGCCGAGATCACCGGTGGGGAAGGCCCGCCCGACGAGGCCAGCAGGCTTCCCGTGGGTTCGCTCAGTTGGGACGAGGCGCAGGAATTCGTCGGGATGATGAACGACCAACGGCCGGTTGCCGAAGGCTGGACCTGGTCGCTCCCCACCGAGGCGCAGTGGGAGTACGCCTATCTCGCGGGGCAGCGGGCCGACGCGGACGAGCCCACGCCAGACACCGCCAATATCGCCGGCGTAGACGGCACGCTGATGTCAGGGGCGAAAGCGGTCGGCAGCTTCGCCCCCAACGCGTGGATGCTCGACGACATGGACGGCAACGTGCGCGAGTGGTGCTCCGATTGGTACGGTGCCGGCAGCTTCACCGACGGTACCGTCGATCCCCGCGGTCCGGGTTCCGGTGACTACCGGGTCACGAGGGGAGGCAGCTGGCTCGGCGGACCGCGGCTGGCGCGGAGCCACTATCGCGGGAAGAGCGCGCCCGACTACCGCGCGGAAAATCTGGGGCTCCGGCTGGCGCTCGTCCCCGCGAGTGACACCCACCAACCTTAGCTCCGCTTCACTGCGCGATCCGGTGGATCATCACCTTCCGGTAGGGGGCGAGCTTGGACTCCCCCGCGGTGGGAGGAACCCCGTCCTTCTTCGCCTCCGCCGCCCCGCACCCGATCGCGCGAACGGCATCGGGCGACACCCCGTTACCGACAAGAAAATCCCGGACGGCGTTGGCGCGGGCGATCGACAGCGGGTCGTTGGTGTCGTCGTCACCGATCGTGCAGGTGTGTCCCTCGATGAGGAACGAGGTGCCCTCGGGCACGTCGCCGAGGGCGGAAGCCAGACTGGTGAGCTGGGACTCCGACCCGGCATCCGCCAGCTCGGTCGAACCGATCTTAAAGTGGATGTTGTCCAGCGAAATGTGCGCGTCGGGATCGACTTTCACCTCGACCACGGCGAGCGCGCGGGTCGATCCGGCAGCCCGCGCCGCATCGAAAACCATCCCGCTCCGCGACTTCGGCCACGCCCGGGTCAGCGGCGGATCGACGACCTGCGCCCGGATCGTGGCCGCATCCACGGTGGTGCCCTGTGCCCGCAGGCCCGCGGCAGCGGTGAGGAAGACACAGGCGAGAAGGGCGGGGCGATTCATGGCGGGGACTGGGCGGCTGCGAACGATGGTGACGGATGGCGACGGCGGGATCAAGCCCGAATTCGCTTCGCTTTGAGATCGGTCGAGCCGGCGTCTCCTATTGCACCCGCCGGAAAAAAGTGGGCCTCAGGAGCGCAGCCACGCCTCGGCCACCGGGCGCTCGGCGAGCGGGAAAAACTTCACGTCCGCCCTGGTGAACGGCTTGCAGAACTTCGCCATACCTTCTTCCCATTTGCTGTCGCCGAGGATGGCGAGCTTCTCGATGTCGGCGTGGTGCTTGAAGTCGAATTTGATATCTTCCCATAGGGCGGCGATTTCCCACCCGTGGAAATCGACCATCGCCACAAGCATCCGAAGTTTCCCGTGCACGGCGACGCGACGCTCGATCTCCGGAACGAATGCCTCGTAGTCCTCTTTCTCCAGTTTCCCACTGAGGGTGACTTCGACGATGTCGGTACCGCCGTTCTCGCTGATTGTAATAGCCATAGCAAAGACTGGATACGTGGTGGAGGCCACTGCGGATGGAGGGCGAATCGCCGCATCTCCCGCGCGGCGGAGCGGGCGCACCCGGCGGAGGAACTACCGGCGTCTCCGGCCGGCGAGGAGCTTGCCGAGGAGCCGGTGGAGGACGAGCTGGTGGTCGAGCGAGGACTGGACGAGCGCGAAGTTCGCGGCGAGGCAGGCTTCGAGCCCGTCGCGCAGTTCGGCGAGGGTGAAGCGGCGCGCCTCGTTGGCGGCGAGGAAGACGGGGTAGAGATTGAGCTTGCTCCCGTCTTTGGTGCGCGGGAGGTGGGCGATCTTGTGGTCGGGGTGGCGGCTCGCCTTCGCGAGGTAGGTGTTGTAGCTACCCCCGGGATCGACCCCGAGCCGTTCCTGGAGATCGCGCGCGATGAGGAGCGAGCGGACCTTGGGGACGATTCCCCCTAACAGAATTCCAATGGCGCTCTCGCCGCGGAAGAGGAAGTGGTCGACGCGGTCGATGGCGGTGGCGAGGTCGCGGCGCCCGATGGCGCTGCCGATCTCGAAGATGATGCCGCCGCGGCCGAGGGAGACCGAGGCGGCCACGTCGTCATCGGTGACCTCGCGGCGCGGCCCGATCAACAGGTCGAGCTTCTCGAGCTCGTTCCCGGCGATGCGCGTGTCGTCGCCCGCGGCGTGGACGAAATGCTCCAGCACCTCGGGAGAGAACCGAAGGCCGAGTTGCTTGGCGCGCTCGGATACGTAGGGCATGACGGCGCGCTCCCAGTCTTCGCCCCCGGCCGGTTTGTCGAGCACCTCGAGGTTGGCGAGCTTTTTGAGAGTGAGGAAAAACGAGCGCACCTTGTCGATGTCCGGCGCGCTGATGAGGAAGCGCACGTCGGGCGCCAGATCGCCGGACTTGAGGTAGTCGGCGAGCATCTCGAGACCCTCCAGCGAGACTTCGGCACGGCCGGTCGGGGTGTTGGCGGCGAAATTGACATTTTTGAGCCAGACCAGTTTTTCACCGCCGAAAAACGGGAGGGTCTGCAGCGCCTGCAGGGTAGTGGAACAGATCCGGCCGGCGTGCTCCGCGTTCTCCGCGACGCCATCGATGAGATCGACGCTGAAGTCGTCGCCCCCGGCGGGAGTGAGCTCCCGGGACAGGGCGAGGGCGCGTTCTTTGACGGCGCCTTCGTCCGAGCCGGCAACCACGTGGAGGTTGGGCAGTTTCGCTTTGGCGGCCGCCTGCTTTTTGGGGACCTTCTTTTTGGCGGGCGGCATGGATGCTCTAGCGCACGGCCGTCCCCTGGGAGGCGGGGAAAGTCGCCATGAGGTCGGTGATGATTCCCGCGATCTTGGCGTCGCGCGCGCCCGCATCCAGTTCGCGGTCGATCGCGCTGCCCGCCGCCCCGCGCCAGAGGACCGATCCGTCGGCGGGATCGCGGGCATCGACGACGATGGTGGCGGTGGGTCCGGTCTCGGCGCTCGGCGCGCCGACGATGGTGTAGGAAATGGGCACCGCTGCGAACGTCTGGCCGCCGAAATAGCGGTCGCTCGCGTTCGTTCCCTCCTCGTCGCGGATGGCGGTAGCGAACGCGATGGTGAAGCCCGGCCGGGCGGAACGGCTGACTTTGGTGAAGCCCTTGGCGCGCAGTTCTTCGTCGATGGTACCTTGCACGACCGGGAGGAACTGGCTGTTGTTATCGAGATTCGGGCGGCCGTCGTCCCGGGCGGGCTCGAGAATCCATGCGTAGGTGCGGGCCGCGTCGATGGCGGGCGTGCTGCCGCCGGACGCCTGGACGCGCGCCGGGGTGACTTTGGTTCCGCACCCGGTGGAGGCGAGGGCGGCGGCAATAAGGATCGCGGAAAATCGGTTCATGGAGGTAGCTAAGAGAGCGCTCGAGCCAATGTCAAGGTGGCCCGTGGCGAGCGCCGGGATTCTGGGCTATGGATGGCTATGACCAATCCCATCGCCCCGCTGTCCCGTCTCGCATTTTCCGCCCTCCTCCTCGTCCCCGCCACCGTCGCCGTCGCCGTCGCCGAGAAACCGGCCGACGCAGCAGCCGAACCCGCCGTGATCGAAGAAGTGTCCGCCCCCTACCGCCATGTCGTCTTGTTCAAGTTCAAAGAGGATGCCTCCGAATCCGCCGTCAAGGCGGTCGAGGACGCGTTCGTCGCTCTCAAAGACAAGATCGACCTGATCCAAGACTTCGAGTGGGGTCGCAACGTGAGCCCCGAAGGCCTCGACGACGGCTTCACCCACGTCTACTTCGTGACCTTTAAGGACAAGGCAGCCCTCGAGCAGTACCTCCCGCACCCGGAACACAAGAAGTTCGTGGGGATGCTCGGTGCCGTGCTCGACAAGGCGACTGTGGTCGACTACGTGGCTCGCACCAAGTAGGCGCCCCTCGGCTGGATGTCGGGACCGCGCGGCAGCCGCGGAAGGGCTGTTCCGGCTGGCGCTGCCCGCCGGTTCGACCTTCGTCTACGGCTGGTAGTCAACGGCCACGCGGGCGACGGTGGTGGGAACGGTCGCCGGGTCGGTTCCTCCCAGCCGCACGGTGACGGTCTCGGTGAGACCGTTGGGGTCGGGGGTGACGCTGACGGTGGCCTCGATGGCGGCGTTGGCCCAGGTGCCGGTCGCCACGTTCAAGGTCTGCACGCGGTAGCTGAGTCCCCGGACCGCGGCATCGTTGCGCCGGCGGAAGCTGATGTGGAGCCGGTCGTCGAGGATGGTGGCGCTGACCGCGGGGGGAACCTGCGTGCCGGAATTCGGGTCGTCTCCGGTGCCATACTCCAAGAGGTTGCTGCGCCCGTCGCGGTCCGGGTCCGCGGTGAGGAGCGCGTCCGCGCCCGCGAGCCCGTTGACGGTGGTCGCCCAGGTTTGGAAGAGGGCGTCCGGACCGGTGGGGAAGGTGTCGATAACATAGCCGAGTAGCTCCGGCGAGATGAGCATGTCCGAGCTGCCGGGGGAATCGTTCAGGCCGTTGACGGCGAGGATGTTCTCTCCCGCGGCCAGCAGTCCGACCGAGCCGCTGATGTCGATGTCCTCGAAGACGACGGCGGCGGCATCGTCGTGGAGAGCGCTGGCGGTAGCGTTCCATACCGGGGCGCCGGGGAAGGCGTTGCGCCGCGCGACCTCGATGCCGTTGAGGTAGGCGACGAAGCCGTCGTCGTATTTCATGCGCAGGACGAGGCGCCCGATGGCGGCGGGGTCGGCCGGGGTGAAGGGAACGCGGACGTAGACGGTGGCATTGGTGTTGAACATCGCCGCCCCGAACTCGAGTCCGGCGCCGATGAGCGATGCGTAGCCGGTGCCGTTCTCGTAGCCGGCGCCGAGGTTCCCGCTGGCCCAGCCGGAGGAGTCGAACCCCCGCTCGCGCCAGACGGCGTCGACGGCGGACGGGCCGGTGGGGACGAAGCCTCGCGCGGGAGCGCCTTCGGGGACGAGGACGATCGCGTCGCCCAACAAGGTTACAAATGTCGCCGGCGCCGGCGCCACGACGGTGCCACCCGAGTGGCTGGCCACGAGGTTGTAGAAAATCGTGCGGCCGGTGGGGAGGCTGTCGACGGCGAACGAGTAGCCGCCTACCGGGCGGGTGCCCAGCGCCGACGCGTTCTCCCAGCGAGCGGGGTCGTCGCCGCCATCCCGGGTGCCCCAGACGAAGGTGAGTGCCGGGTTAGTGCCGCCGGTGCGGGTGAGGTTCCCCCGGAGGACGGCCGAGGAATCGGAGATGGCGGTGGCGCCGGAGAGCGTGACCTCGGGCGGGGCGGGGAGGCCGGCGGTGCCCACCGCGCTCGCGGTGAGCCGCGGCAACATGAGGAGGTCCGAGCTTCCGAGGGTGGTGTTCAAGCCGTGGATGGCCAAGGTGTTGCTGCCGGAGACGAGGCTGCCCAGCTCGCCACTCGCGTCGAAGGGCTCGAAAATCTGGGCGTCATCGTCATTGTGCCCGCCGGAGGCGGTGACGTTCCACGCGAGGGTTCCCGGGGCGTTGGCACGGGCGATCTCCTTGGCGTTCAGATAGGCGACGAAGCCGTCGTCGTACTTCATGTCGAGCGTCAGCGTGCCGAAGGCGGCCGGGCTACCGGCCACGGAGAACGGGACACGGATGTAGACCGTCCCGTTGACGCCGCTCATCGCGGTCTCGACGTCGAGGCCGATGAGGGGGTCGTAGTCCGGGTCCGTGTCGTAGCCGACGCCGGTGGTGCCGCCGGTCCAGCCGGAGTCGTCGAACGCGGTGCCGCGCCACACGGCGTCGATGCTATTGTTGACCGGGACGATGGCGCGGGCGGGCGCGCCTTCGGCCAAGAGGGTGCGGGCGACGGCGACGTGCACCTCGGCGGTATCCTGCAGGGCGGGCGCACCGTCGTCGAGCACGCGGATGGTGAGAACGAACTTCGGGCTCGTCGAGAGGTTCAGGGCGGCGGGGTTGGCCACGCTGAGGAAACCGTCGGCGGCATCGATGGCGAACGCTCCCGAGGTGTTCCCTGCGGTGATGGAAAAGGTGAGGGGGCGCCCGTCCGGGTCGGTGGCGGTGAGCGAGGCGAGCACCGAGCCCGCGGCGGCTCCCTCCGCCACCGTGAGGAAGGCATTGGGGATATCGGGCTGCTCGTTGACGTCGGTGACATTGATCCGCACCGTGGCGGTCGATCCGAACGACGGGTGGGTGGCGTCCGTGACGGCGACGGTTAGGAAGTGCGAGGCGGCGGTCTCGAAGTCGGGCCGGCCGCCGGGTGCGATGCGGATCTCGCCCGTGGCGCGGCCGATGGTAAAATGCCCGCCGGTGTTACCGGAGAGGAGAGCGAACTCTACGGGGTCGCCATCGGGGTCGCTGGCCGCGAGCGCGCCGACCAGGGTACCGGGGGCGCTGTTCTCTTCGACGGTGAAGAACTGGCCGGGGATGCTCGGGCCGAAGTTTTCCACGGTCACGGTGAAGCTCGATTGGACGAACTGACCGCCGGTGTCCGTGGCACGCACGGTGACGAGCGTGCTGCCGGAGGCGCCGGGGGCGTAGTCGAGAACGAGGCGCCGGGGGTCGGTCCCCACGATGTCGGCCGAGCTGAAAAGGCCGGGGTTCGTGTTTCCCGTAACGGTGAAGGTGAGCGCGGTGTCGGGGTCCTGGCCGTCCTGGAAGGCGGCGAACAGATCGATGCTGGTATCCGGCGCGTTCTGGGGCACGACGACATCGGCAAGGCCGAGGGCGAATGGCACGCCGTTGCCCTGGCCGGTGTAGTCGATGGCGACACTCCCGATCGAGGTGGCGCCGGAATCGTCGGCGCGAAGTTCGAGGACGTAGGTCCCCGGGGTGGGGAAGGTGACCGAGGTGGCCAGCGTTCCCGCGCTGGCGAAGGTGGCGGTGGCCGGGCCGCTGCGGTGCCGCCACTGGATAACTCCCCCGCCGCCGGGGAGCCCGTCGTCGGTGATCGCGGGCGTGAGCAAGGAGAGCGCGAAGGGCGACGCGCCGGTGACCGGCCGGGTCGGGGGGAGGATGACGAGCGGTGCCTGGTTGATCGAGCCGGCGGCGAGCGCGGCGATCTCCGACGGGGCGAGGACGCGCCCGTAGACGCGAACCTCGTCGAGGCTCCCGCGGTAGAAAGTGTTGGCGCTGCCGGAATTGACCGTCTGGCCGAGGCGGATCACATCGATATCTTGGACCCCGCCAAAGAACGGGCGGACGCCCGAGTCGTTGGCCACGCCGTCGATGTAGAGCACGGCGTTCTGGGTTCCGTCGACCGTGACGGCCGCGTGGTGCCACTCGTTGTCGTTCACCTGCGCGGTGGAGCGCAGGCTGGCGAGCGGTGTGCCGACGTCGCTGCGCACCGCGAACTGGAGCAGTCCGCCCTGCATGTAGAGGCGGAGGTCGCGGTCCGCGTCACCGGAATCCGTGGCGCTGAAGAGCGTGCGTTCGCTGCCGGTGTTCGTGCGGAACCACATGCTGAGCGTGCCGGTCGGGAGGTTCTGGAATGCGTCGACGTGCGCGCTGAAGTCCGCGTAGCGGTTGGTGGCATCGAACGTGTAGGCGCCGCCGATGATCCCGGTGTCCGGGGTGGGGTTGCCGACGCGGACACCGTTGTTGCCGTTGCCCGAAACGTCGCTGACGCCGGTGCCACCGGTGTCGTCGAGCGGCCAGCGCGCGACGAGAGCCTCGTCGAGCCGGGAGCCTTCCGTCACGCGGACCTCGCGTTCTTGGAAGGTCGAAAGGCCGTTATCGGTACCGGTGAGGCGGAGGACGTAGTTGCCGGGCGCGGAGAACGAGGCCCGCGAGCTGGCCCCGCCCGGATTGGAGAACGTGACCGCCCCGCCCTCGGGAGCGGAGACGAGCGACCACTCGGGGGTCACGATACCGGAGAGCGGTGCGCCCCCCCCGTTGTGGAGGATGCCCTCGACGAGCAACTCATTGCGGAGGTCGATGCCGATGGTTCCGTCCACCGGGGTGGTGATATCGACCAGGGCGAGCACGATGGTGACCACGCCCGTCTGCTGGTTTCCGGCACCGTCTTCGATGACGTACTCGACCGAGGCGACGCCGGTCGCCCCGACGGCGGGGGTGAAGGTCATGAGGCCGGTGCGGGCGTTGACCACCGAGTTATCGACGGTGAAGCGCAGGGTCTCGTTGAAGACCAGGTTCCCTTTCGACGGGGTCAGGTTCGTCGCCGAGATGACGCGGAAAGCGCCGGGCAGCAGCGCCAGGCCCTCGCCGCCCTCGCGCAGGGTCGTGGCTTCGACATCGTCACCGAAGCCGAAGATTCCGGGCCCCTCGGCCCACTGGGTACTTCCCCCAAATCCATAGCCAAGCGGGGCGTGATCCTCGGCCCACGCGCTGTCGTCGAAGGCGGGCGCCCGCCACGCGGTGCCCTGGTTGCTCCCGTTGTCGAGATACTTCCAGTCCTCGCCGGACCCGACGAGATACACCGGGGATCCGCCCGCCACATTCCCGGCGAGGTCGAGGTCGAAGGTGATATCGCTGCTCGTGGGCGACGACTGGTGGATCTCGGCGGCAAGGACGTTCGTCCCCGCCACGAGGTTCCCCGCGGCGATGGTGAAAGTCTGGAAGTCATCGCCGTCGTCGGGCGCCGCGGCCGCGGCGAAGGTCGAGAATCCGATCGCTCCGGCCGGCATGTTGCTGCGTCCCACTTCGACGCCGTTGAGATAGAGGACGACGCCGTCGTCGCGTCGCGCGCGCAAGGTCAGGCTGGCGAAGCCGGCGGGGTCGGCCACCGTGAACCGCTTGCGGAAATAGGTGGTGACATACTTGTTGGCCGGATCCGGTCCGAAGCTGACCACCGTCTCGCCGTTGCCGTCATCGAAATTGGGATCCCGCCAGGCGACCCCCTGATCCGAGCCGTCGTCGAGGTAGCTCCAGGTCGCGTTGCGCGGGACGAGGGTGCGGTCGCCACCCGGGCCGGTGGCGGTGAGGCTCAGGTCGAACCCGACGTCGCTGCTCGTGGCGCTGGCCTGGTGGAGTTCCACGGCGATGACGTTGATCCCCTGGACGAGCTGGGCGGCGGGGAGGCCATTGAAAGCAAAGTAGGTCGTCTCGTCGGCGCCGCCCGCCGTGCCGCTGGCGAGGGTGGAGGCATCCACGGCGCCCGCCGGCATGTTGTCGCGTCCGAGCTCGCCGCCATTGAGATAGACGATGGCCCCGTCGTCGCGGAGGAGCTCGAGGTTGAGGCCGGTGAAGTCTGCCGGGTTGTTGAGGGAGAAGCGGTGCCGGAAATAGTAGGTGATGATGCGCCCGCCGCTCCCGCTGAGGACGGGGTTGACGGTGACCGGCGATAGGTAGCCGCCGCCCTGGTCGTTGACCAGCGGGTTGAAGGTGAGGGTGTTGTTCGCCCCGGTCGAGAAGATGAAGTCCGGGTTGGCCACGAGATACTCGCTGGCGGGAAGGTAGGTGATGGTGACCGTGGAGTCGGTGCCGTTCTTGCGGATGACGAACGAATCGGTGCCGGTGGCGCCGGCCTCCACCCGTACGATGACGAGTTGGCGGTCGTCCCGCGAGGTGTCCACGATGGCGGATGCCGGCTGGTTTTGGATGGTGACGTCCCCGCCGCCCGAGGGGCGGAACGAGAACACTTGGCCGGGGGCCAGCGTGAGGTTCAGGGAGTCGGGGTTGTAGGCGCCGACCTGCACGGCGGCGTCTCCCTTGTGCAGCCAGCCCTGCCCGCCGTTGCCGACGTCGCCGCGGATCGAGTAGCTAAAAAATGCGATCCCTTGGAATCCCGCGGCCGGGGTGAAGGTGACCTCGTTGGCGCCGGAGATCGCGACCGTCCCGGCGGAGAGCGGCTGGACGCGGCTGACTTCCTCGAGGGTGAGCACGGCGTTCGGGGTGCCGTTCCGCACGACGTTGGCGTCGTTGCCTACCGGGTTGAAGGTGATCGGCGTGTTGACCGCCGTGGTGCGGTCGTCGTCGTTGGCGAATGGGATCTCCTCCGGGTGCCGCATGGGCGCCGCGCCGAAGATGCGCGAGCTGGTATGGTCGTAGATATCCTTGGCCGCGGTTTCCCCGGTGGTGACGTCTTGGAAGAAGCTGCGCGCCCCGACGATGATCGACGAGTTCATGATCCCGCCGCCCGAGTGGCCGCTCCCCATGTTGTGACCCATCTCGTGGGCGACGAGCGCGTGGGTGAAGCCTTTGTTGTTGACCGAGACCCCGAACGACCCGCTGAGCGCGCTGACGTAGCCGACGCCGAGGACCCCGCCGTCGGTGGCGGTGAGGCCAAATTTGGCGGCGGCGTTCCAAAGGTAGGTGCCGCGCTGGCGGTTCACATTGACCCAGTCGCGGAACTCGCTCAGGGAGGGGGGAATATCGGCGAACTCGGCCGTGTTGGGGGTGAGGATCAGCTCTTGGACGAGCAGGCGGATGCCGAGCTGGTGCTCGTGGACGGCGGCCACGTTGGCCATGCGCGCGAGGTATTCGGAGGCGACGGTGGCCAGGCGCGGCGCGGTATTCGCTCCCGTGGCATCCTTGTCGAGGACGATGAGGACGAGCATGTCTTTGAGCGAGAGGTCGTAGTTCCGCCCCAGCGGCAGCGGGTCGAGGTATTTGTCGAGGCGCCCGTTGGCGGGGTTGACGCCACCGGCGTTGGCGATCTCGGGGGTGTCCGCGGCCGCGGTCTCGACGAGCGCCCGCGGACCGTCTTGCCAGTCCGCATCGGTGGCCGGCTCGCGGTCGGAACTCACCGTGGCGATCCCTTGCTCGAGGTCGTGGGCGCAGGTGCCGAGCACGTCGTCGGCGTCCTCGCGCAGGGTGAGGAACTCGCCGGTGGTCTCGTCGGTGCGCAGCCGGGTGACCGAGCCGTCCTCATCCATGATCACGGCGGAGAGGGCGTTGTCCACAACGGTGATTGTGGCGTGGCTGCCGAGTCGCGGGGCGGGGGAGGCATCGGTATCTTGGGCGATCTCGACCCCGGCAGATTCTTCGGTGGCCCCCGCGGGTGCCGGGGCGAAGGTGATCCCGCGGGCGTCATAGACCCGCACGATCTGGGGATCGAAGGTCGACCCGGACGGGCTCCCCACGCCCAACGAGATCTGGAACGTGTCGGCGAGAAGGGTGCGGGGTCTGGTGACAAAGGTGGTCGGTTCGCGGCCGCCGACGATGATCCGCACCGGCTCCCCCCTGTCCATGGCCGCCACGAGCGACCGGATATGTTGGCGGAGGGGCGCGGCGTCGGCTGCGGAGGCCGGGGGCGGTGTCGGGCGCTGCGTGGGTTCGGGCGCGGGCGCGGCGACCGTCGGGGCGACGGCAGCCGGGCGGACCGGAGTGCCCCCGGTCGGGGAAACGGAATCTGCCCGGTCGCCGGTAGGCAGGACGACGAGGCCGACGAGGAGCGCGAGGAGGAGCAATGCCGCCATGAGGGCACCGCGTTGAGGGGAGCGGGGGTGCATCCTTCAAGGCTACTCCGTTCTGGGGCGCGGGGCAATCGGGGACACAAGGCCAGGGCTGTGGACGGCCGCGATGGAAGCGCCGCCGCCCTCGGGAGCCCGCTGCCAGAGCCCGACAAGGACGCGACCCAGGCCCACGAGAACCTCGGAGATCCACGGGCCCGATCGCGGTCTCATCGCCGGGCACCAACAGCCGTCCTCCGGAGTTCCGCGGGGATTGCCAGGCGATATCGCGAATACCGGCGAAGCGTGCCGGGCGAGGGCGCCTAGCGCACCACGCCCCGCTCGCTGGCGGCGACGAATTCGATGAGCTGTGCCGCCGCGGGATCGGACGCGGCGGGGCTGGCGCGGAGCGCCTCCAGCGCCTGGCCGAGGTTGAGCTTCTTCTTGAAGAGGGTGCGGTAGGCGAGTTTGACCGCGCGGACCGATTCGTCGGAGAAGCCGCGGCGCTGAAGGCCGACGGCGTTCACGCTGCGGATGGTGGCCGGGTTGCCATCGGCGATGAGGAACGGCGGCACGTCCTGCACGATCTTCGAGCAGCCGCCGGTGATCGAGTGCGCGCCGATCCGGCAGAACTGGTGCACGGCGGTCAGTCCGCCCAGGATGGCGTAATCGCCCATCGTGACGTGGCCGGCCAGCGTCCCGTTGTTCGAGAAGATCACATGGTCGCCGACCGTGCAGTCGTGCGCCACGTGGGCGTAGGCGAGGAAGTTCCCGTGGTTGCCGATGGTCGTCTTGCTGCCGGGCGCGGTGCCGCGGTTCACGGTGACGAACTCGCGGAAGGTATTGCCTTCGCCCACCTCGAGGTAGGTCGGCTCGCCCGCGTACTTTAGATCCTGGCTCTGCTGACCGATCGAGGTGTAGGCGAAGAACCGGTTGGCCGGTCCGATGGTAGTCGGCCCGGCGATGGTGACGTGGTTCTGCAGCCAGCAGCCGTCGCCGAGTTTCGCCCCGGCGTGGATGACGCAGTAGGGCCCGATGTGCACGCCGTCGCCGATCTCGGCGGTCGGGTCGATGATGGCGGTCGGGTGGATTGCGGGCGGCATGGCGAGCCCACTTCGTAGCGGAGGGTGCCCGCCCGATCAAGCGGTCAAGCGCCCGGGTGACCCTTCTGCGCCGCCAGCAGGTCGCGGATCTCGGTGAGGAGCTTTTCCTCGGGGCTGACCGGCGGTGTGGCGGGTTTCTCTTCGGCCTCCCTCTTCATCGCCCCGAGCGCCTTTTTCACGATGATGAAGACGGCGAACGCCATGATGAGGAAGCTGAGGAACGCGGTGATGAATGCGCCGTATCCGATGACGGCGGCACCGGCCTCTTTGGCTGCGGCGTAGGAT